>JAQSWC010000376.1 GCA_029266815.1 Paucimonas sp. | reverse complement strand
GACCACCGAACCGCCTCGCACTCACTGGTTCGACAAGGACTTCGAAGCGGCCCAGCGGATTATTGATGCGGCCATCCCGGATCACATCAATGAGCTTTCCGGCGATCCCAAGGTTCGCATACTGGTGCGCTCCTATTCTTCAACAGAGCCGGGCATGTACTTGCTCTACGATGTGGCCAAGAAGAAGCTAGAGCCTCTATTCAAGGCGGCTAAATGGATAGAGCCCGCGAAGATGTCTGAAAAACTCATTTTCGATTATCAGGCGAGAGACGGTTTGCCGATCCCTTCCTACTTGACCCTTCCGAAGGGCAAGCCAGAGAAAGCTCTGCCCTTGGTCGTTCTGGTGCATGGCGGCCCGATGGCGCGCGATTCCTGGCATTTTGATCCGACAGTGCAATTCCTGGCCGATCTCGGCTATGCCGTATTCCAGCCGCAGTTTCGCGGATCGACGGGTTTCGGCCTGAAGCATTTTGAATCTGGCTTCAAGCAATGGGGGCTGGCGATGCAGGACGACGTAACGGATGGAGTGAAAAGCCTGATTAGCCAGGGACTCGTCGATCCGGAGCGCATCTGCATCATGGGCGCGAGTTACGGCGGCTATGCTGCCTTGATGGGCGTGATCAGGGAGCCCGACATGTTTCGCTGCGCGATCAACCTGATGGGCGTTACCAACCTGAGCTATCTGTACGAACATGGAAGATGGTATCGCTCGGATTACTTCAAATACGCCGCGGGCGAGCACATGGGCGATCCGGTGAAGGATCGTGCGCGGTTCGACGCCACTTCTCCCGAACTCCTGGCTGGCAAGATACGCGTTCCTGTTTTCCTGGCGTATAACGGGCAGGATACCCGCGTCCCCCTGATTCACGGCGAACGCATGCGCGACGTCTTGAAAGCCAAGGGAAAGGTGTATGAGTGGATGGAGTTCCCGGATGAGGAGCACGGCTATGCCAAGGAAGAGAACCGTTACAAGGTCTATGATGCCATCGAGAGATTCCTGACCAAGCACAATCCGGCGCACTGAAAGCTGCAGCTAAGTCAGTCAGGTTCAGGCGGTTGTCACAAGGCTCACATGAGTCTTTTGCTGCTATGTAACGGGAGGGGCCTGAAAGCTTAGAAAACACATTCTTGCCCGACAAAAATCTTACGGCAGTGCTGTAAATGAGACGAATTCTCATTTACAATCTGGGCATATATGGATTGCGCCCATGCTTAATCGACTTCAAAATTCATGTCTTTCGGAAATGGAAGGTACAGATATTGTGCCTTCTGGAGCTGTGTCGTCGCAGTCCGTGGGAACAGGAACGACGCTGGATGCCGTGCCTTTAAGCCGTCCTTTTTTCGTAGAGTGCGTTTCCTCACCTGAAGCTGCGCCGGAGTGGGGACAATGGCTTGAGGAAATCGGCTTCATTCCGGGTGAGCGGGGCATGGTAATGGCGCGTGGCATACCGGGCGGCGATCCTTGCGTGATTCGCATCGGTCTTTCTACCTTTGCATTGCGGCGCGCGGAAGCCGCCTGCGTCAGCGTTATTCCTCTAGACGAGAAATCCTCGCAGTGAACTCCTCGGTAGTCCATTTTCATCCTGCCGGAGCACTCGTCGCCCTGGTCGGTAATCCGAACTGCGGCAAGACTGCACTCTTCAATCTTCTGACAGGCAGCCGGCAAAAGGTTGCCAACTATGCCGGCGTTACAGTCGAACGCAAGGAAGGGCGGTTGATTGGCTCCAACGGCAAGGAAGTCAGGATTCTCGATCTGCCCGGAACCTACAGCCTGCACCCGCGTACGCCCGATGAACGCGTGACCTGCGACGTGCTGAGTGGTAACGCAACAGGGGAAAAGCGCCCGGACCTGGTGGTCTGCGTGGTGGATGCCACCAACCTTCGCCGCAACTTGCGCCTCGTTCTGGCAGTGAAGCGCAAGGGCTTGCCGTGCGTGCTTGCATTGAACATGGCAGACCTCGCTGAAAAGCGCGGCCTGAAAATCGATCCCAAGGCATTGTCTCGCGAGCTGGGGCTACCGGTTGTCACTACCGTCGCGGTCAAATCCGACGGCGATAAGGCGCTGCGTCATATCCTGGAAGACCGGTCGTTGTGGCGTGAGGCGGAAAAGGCCGCAGCCGATGTTCCAGCCGGTGCTACGGATACCGGCTCCGCCGAAATCGAGGCTGATCATCAGACGGTGACGCGCATTCTCCAGCGTCTCGACCTCGACAAGCTGATTCCTCACACGCCGAGCGACCGCATCGATCGTGTGGTCCTGCATCCTGTGGTCGGCCCGCTGTTGCTGGCGCTCGTGCTGTTCCTGATGTTCCAGGCTGTGTTCGCCTGGGCGGAAACGCCGATGTCCATCATCGAATCTGGCACCGCATGGGTAGGCGAGGCGGTAACGCAGGCGCTGCCCGACGGCTGGCTGAGGAGCCTGCTAGTGGATGGCGTGATTGCCGGCGCGGGCGGCGTGCTAGTCTTCCTGCCGCAGATCGTGATCCTCTTTTTCTTCATCCTCGTGCTCGAAGAGTCCGGTTATCTGCC
>JAQSWC010000054.1 GCA_029266815.1 Paucimonas sp. | reverse complement strand
CCTTATCCGCAGTGTTGGCACTGATGTCCTGGCGGCAGGAAAGGAATTTTTTCCTGGAGGCCTGGGAGAGAGTTGCGGGTAGTACGGAAGTCAAGGCGGTGCAGCAAAAGGCAGCGTCCGTGCGTGCGGATGCCGGCCCGATCCGAAAATGCGTTGTTGCCGGGAAGACCGTGTATTCCAATATCGACTGCGGCTCGGACGATCCGGGCAGCCACGAAGTGGATGTACATATCACCGAAGGTGTCGAAGCGCCGAAGATTCCGCCCAACGTAAAACCGCAGGTTCGTATGCCGATTCTTCCCGAAGAGAATCACTGAAATCGGTTGGTTCCGGCTTGCCTGGCATGGCGGTTGAAAGTACACTTGCGCTGTTTCGTTACTGGGGATCCAACTTGGGGAGTCCGTGTACAAATTGCAGGCTGTCGCAAGACGGCTGTCCGGCAAGGTAGCGCCAGTTTCCATCCTGCGCCTCTTGCCGTTGTATTGCTGGAGGCGCGTCCAGGCCGTTTCATGGCCGCGTTCCATTCCGTATTTATCATCTAGCGAAAATCGCAGGTTTGCCGCGGCCCTCCGGCGCGGTAAAGGACGCACATGATCAACGTATTCGTATTGCAGAACGGCCGGCTGAACCAGGTCAACATAGAAACCCGCAGCGACCTCGAAGGCATTGCGCCGATCTGGGTCGACCTCACCGATGCCAATAACGAAGAACGTGAGTGGGTCAAAAGTTTCTATGGCGTGGTACTGCCGGACGAAGACGAGGTCAAGGATATCGAAGCGTCAGCGCGTTACTACGAAGCCGAGAATGGCGACCTCAACTTGCGCAACGACTTTCTTCTTGACGAGGATGACGGACCGTCACGCGCCGTGACGGTTGCCTTCATCCTGACCAAGAACATGCTGTTCTCCATGCATGCGGAAGACTTGCCGGTATTTCGCCTGGTGCGCATGCGCGCCCGGTCGCGTCCCGGCTCGATTGCCGACTACAAGGATGTACTTCTCGACCTGTATGCGACCGATGCCGAGTATTCGGCCGATGCGCTTGAAGGCATCTACCAGAACCTGGAAGAGGTCAGCCAGCGTGTGCTGCAGAAGGAAGTGACGGACAAGGACGCGGCCGATGTGCTGAGCTCGATTGCAAACGAGGAAGACTTGAATGGCCGCATCCGGCGCAATATGATGGATACGCGGCGCGCAGTGAGCTTTCTGATGCGCGGACGCCTTCTGAATTCCGAGCAGTTTGAAGAGGCACGCCAGATCCTGCGTGACATCGAATCGCTCGACGGCCACACGGCCTTCCTGTTCGACAAGATCAACTTCCTGATGGATGCGACCGTCGGCTTCATCAACATCAACCAGAACAAGATCATCAAGATCTTCTCGGTCGCCTCGGTGGTCTTCCTGCCGCCTACGCTGCTCGCCAGCATCTATGGCATGAACTTCAGGGTGCTGCCGGAGTTGCAGTGGGATTTCGGCTATCCGCTGGCCTTGGCCATGATGGTTGCAAGCGCGATCGGCCCCGTCTTGTATTTCCGTCGGCGGGGTTGGCTGAAGTAACCCGAAGACACCTGGGTGGGACAAGCTTGAGACTTGCCTGACCTTTATTGCAGCACTATGTCCTTGATCTGCGTGCGCTGCATCGAAATCAGTTGGTTGAGCTTGGTGGCGTAGACCTTCCGCTCCTTGAGCGTGGAACTGCTTTCGACTGCAAGCGCCATGTGTCTTTTCGCCGTTTCCATCTCGCCGGTTTGAGCAGAAGCGATCGCGTACCAATAATGAAATTCATGGGTATTCGGTGAGCGATCCACTTCCTTCTTGAACAGGCTTCTCGCCTTCTTGTAGTCCCCGCTATTCACCGCTGCCATGCCGAGGTTGAAGAAATGGTAGGGAGGATAGGGCTGCAGCCGTTCAACTCTTTCGGCAAGCAGCTTTGATTCTTCATGTCGTCCGGCTGACGTAAGAACCTGTGCAAGGTTGGACATGGCTATCGCGTTGTCGGGCTTGGCAGCCATCACGCGGCGCAGCACCTTCTCGGCTTCTGCGAGGTTGCCATGCGCCTTATAGATCACGCCGAGCGTGTTGTATGCGCCCAGGAACTTCCTGTCTTGCCGGATCGCCGCGCGTGCCCAGCCATAGGCCTCGTCCAGCTTGCCTTCCGCGAGCATTTCTGCGGCGCGATTGTTCATGTACATGGCAGCTACGGTTTCTTCCGAAATCCTTTCGGCTTGCCGTTGCTTGAGCTCATCAGTAGGAATGAAGTCGATGGTCACCGGCCTGCTGATGTCTCGTGCCGAGCGTAAAGGTTTTTCATTAATGGTCACATTCACATGGCCGATTGAAAAATAAGTCTGGCCGATGCGGTTCCAGGTGTCCGCCACCTCGACTTCCTTGAATTCCACGCGCAGCCCCATTTCTTTTGCAATCGCTGCCGTCATGATGGCAAGTGACAGGCAATTGCCGGACTGGGTTTCGAACGCCTCTGCCGCGGTCCGGGTTTTTTCGGAGTCGTAGTTCAGCTTCAGCTGATTATTCATGTAGAGGGCGTCGTAGATGGCCAGTGCCGAGCCCTTTTTGTGCGTGTTGGGGAGGATGATTGTCCTGATGAAATCCTGCATTTGCGGACTGATCGCAAATACCTTTTCCTTATCTATCGGCGTGGACGCGGCGCTGAATGCGCTATCGTGGAAAAGCGAGTCAGTCTCTTGGCTTACAGGGATGGTGCTGGCACAGCCTGTCGCCATCAGCGACAGCAGAATAATTGACCTGAGTTTCATGATCGGCCTCCCGCCGGATGATTCGAAACCTTGGCGTCATTGACGCCAAGGATTTCGGATCGGTCCTGCGGCCTGGCACGGAATCCGAGTCAGCCGACTACGCGATCCGAAATCGTTGGTGCTTGATGTTCAGAATCGGCGTTGCCGTGTCGGATGTCAATGAAAATTCCTTCAAACCGTTGCTCAAATCGAGCTCACTTGCCAGAGCTATATTTTTTCTTTGAAGGCGCATTGCAAGATACCTATCATGTCGTTGTACTGGCTCGTCATTGACGATCTGACAGGCATCCCAGGCGGTTGATTACCTCTATTCTCCAAGTCGAGAAAAGCAGGAACGCGCGGCCTCGAGGGTCGTGGAGATGATGGCTTCGTCGTGGCTGGCCGAGACAAAGCCTGCCTCGAAAGCAGTTGGGGCAAGATAAACGCCTGCATCCAGCATTTCATGGAAGAAGCGGTTGAAACGCTCCCTGTCGCATTTCATCATTTCCGCATAGGTTCGGGGTATCGATCTGGCGAAGTACAGGCCGAACATGCCGCCGACAGCATCGGCACTGAAATCGACGCCGGCGTCTTTCGCTGCCGCGCACAGTCCCTCGGTCAGCCGCACGGTTTGCCTGGAGAGGGCTTCATAAAAACCGGGTTCCTGTATCAGCTTGAGCGTCGCCATGCCCGCTGCCACGGCAATCGGGTTGCCCGATAAAGTCCCCGCCTGGTAGACGCCTCCGAGCGGAGCGAGATGCTTCATGATGTCGGCACGGCCGCCGAATGCCGCAACCGGCAAGCCTCCGCCTATCACCTTGCCCAACACGGTGAGATCGGGCCTGATGCCATACAGGGCTTGCGCGCCGCCGAGGGCAACACGGAAGCCGGACATTACCTCATCGAAAATCAGGATTGCTCCATGCTGGGAACATAAACGCCGCATGGTATTAAGGAATTCCGGCGTGGCCGGTAGCAGGTTCATGTTGCCCGCCACTGGTTCGACGATGACGCAGGCGATCTTGTCGCCCGTATCGCGAAAGGTTTTTTCCAGTTGCTCGCAATTGTTGTAGTCCAGCACCAGCGTATGGCGGGCGAAGTCAGCCGGTACGCCGGCAGAGGTCGGATTGCCGAAGGTAAGCAGGCCGCTGCCGGCTTTTACCAGCAAAGAATCCGCATGGCCGTGATAGCAGCCTTCGAATTTCACGATGGTGTCGCGCCCGGTGGCGCCGCGCGCCAGGCGCAGCGCGCTCATTGCTGCTTCGGTACCGCTCGACACGAGGCGCACCTGTTCGATTGACGGTAAGAGGCGGCATATTTCCTCGGCCATGTCGATTTCGCCTTCCGTCGGCGCGCCGAAGGAAAGGCCGCGCGTGGCCGCTTCCTGCACGGCGGCGACGACGGCGGGGTGCGTATGGCCGACGATGGCCGGACCCCAGGAGCCGATGTAGTCGATATATCGTTTGCCGTCTGCATCCCAGAAATACGGACCGTCGGCACGCGTGATGAAGCGTGGCGTACCGCCGACGGAACGGAATGCGCGTACGGGTGAATTGACGCCGCCTGGAGTGCTTTGCTGGGCGCGCTGGAAGAGAATATCGTTGCGTGAGGTCATGCTCGTCGAAAGAAGAAGTCAGTGGGCGTTGTCGTTCTCGCGTGCCCAGAAATAGCGGTCGGGTACCAGCTTGCCCATGCCGAGGCGCTGGGCGTTGGCAATGGCGGCAATCGTGAATTCCTGCGCTTCGAAGGCCGCTTCCTGCACCTCGAGACCGTTGGCCAGCAAGGCTGCAAACGTCGCCGACAGCGTGCTGCCGGCGCCGGCAAACGACCCGGCGATGCGCTGCCAGTTGTCCTGGCGGAGCACGCCGGACTGGTCGAACAAGGTGTTGCCTACTTCGTGCGCGTCAGCGGGCGTGCCGGTCAGGAACAGGTACTCGCATCCCATTTCAATGATGCGGGTCGCATCGACTGCCATCAAGTCCTCGTTCGACGCTTCGCGCCATGTTTCCGCCAAGCGGGACAGTTCCACCGCCGAACACAGGAGCAAGGTCGCCTGGGGAATCAATAATTCGCACAGGCCGGACATTAGGTCTTCGTTCTCCATGCCCTGCTCGGGCAGCGAAGAGAGAAAGGGATCGAGGATGAGTGGAATGTCTGGATAGTCAGCCGCGATTTCAGCGATGGCGGACACGGTTTCGACGTTAGCGACTGCGCCGACCTTGAGTGCGGCAACCGGCATATCCTCCAGCACTGCCCGTGCCTGGTCGGCGACCCACTCGGGATCGATCGGCAGCAGTTCCTCTATGCCGGTGGTGTCGCTCACCGCCACGGACGTGATCACCGACAAGCCGTAGCATCCCATGGCGGCAAATGCGGCCAGATCTGCCTGAATGCCGATTGCGCCAACGGGATCGGTCAGGCCGAACGTCAATATCAGGGGCGAGGTTTGGTTTTGCACGGACGTAGATTAAGATAGGCGACTTTGCATTTTACTTTAAGGGTTATCAGTCGTGAGCAATAGCGAAACATCAAAGACGGAATTCAAGACATGGATGTGTTTGATCTGCGGTTGGATCTATGACGAGGAAGCCGGTCTGCCTGACGAAGGCATCGCACCGGGCACGCGGTGGGAGGATGTGCCGATGAATTGGACATGCCCTGAATGCGGCGCACGCAAAGAAGATTTCGAGATGGTAGCGATTTGATACGGGCTTCATTATGAATAGCGTAACTTTTGGTGGAAAAGCCACGGAGCACGTGATTTAGAGAGAGAACAGTGTTCTAAAGCATCTTGCTTTTTGTTACAGTTGCACCGTATATTGGGTGGAAGTAGCACGGGATAAAGTCATGACAACAACGGTAGAAAACACCAGTCTCAAGATCATGGTGATCGACGACAGCAGCACTATTCGTCGCTCTGCAGAGATCTTTTTGGGGCAGGCGGGTTATCAGGTGGTGCTGGCCGACGACGGCTTCGATGCTCTGGCCAAGATGAATGACCATAAGCCGGCGCTGATTTTTTGCGACATCCTGATGCCTCGCCTGGACGGCTACCAAACCTGCGCGTTGATCAAGAAGAGCGCCAAATTTCATTCGACGCCGGTCATCATGCTCTCGTCCAAGGATGGCTTGTTCGATCGTGCTCGCGGCGCGATGGTGGGCTCGAATGCCTATCTGACCAAACCGTTTACCAAGGATAGTCTGTTGCGAACCGTACGCGAGTACACCGCTGAAGCAGTTTCAAAGTAATTCGTCATTAGGAATATCACAAGATGCCCATTCAAAAAGTTCTGATCGTCGATGACTCTCCCACCGAGCGCTACTTCCTGACCGACATCCTGGTGAAGAACGGATTCTCGGTTTCCACTGCCGAGAACGGCGAGGAAGCGCTTCTCAAGATCAAGGCCGACAAGCCGCAGTTGATACTGATGGACATCGTGATGCCGGGGCAGAATGGTTTCCAGATCACGCGCGCGATCGCCAAGGACCCCGAGACCCAGGACGTGCCGATCATCATCTGCACCAGCAAGAATCAGGAAACAGACCGGATTTGGGGCTTGCGCCAGGGCGCACGTGATTATCTGGTCAAGCCGGTCAATCCTGACGAGTTGCTTGCAAAGATTGCTGCACTCGGCTGATAGATTTTTGCCATGACCCAATCCAATCCGGCCGTATTGCCAGAGAAGACACTTAGCAAGCCGGACGCCGTGGCGCGCCGGACGCGCCTGCGTGAATTCCAGGCTCAGCTTCTGTCGCGCATGCAGGCGGCCCGCAGCGGCGCGCATGTGCAGACGAACCAGCTCGGCGTGATGATCGGGCAGATGCGCTGCCTTCTCGACTTGCAGCAGGCCGGAGAAATCATTTCCGTAGGGCCGATCACGCCGGTGCCGCTTACGCAGGACTGGTTCCTCGGACTGGCGAACATTCGCGGAAACCTCATTAGCGTGATCGATTTTTCGCGGTTTCTCGGCGGGCCGACTACCTTGATGGACAAGGAGGCCCGCATCGTCGCTTTTGCGGGATCGATGGGCTTCAACAGCGCATTGCTGGTATCGCGCGTGTTGGGCCTGCGCAGTATTAATGAAATGTCGCAGGCGGAGGCGCAGGCCTCTGTTGCGCCTTGGGCGTCCAAGCGGTTTGTCGATCGCGAAGAAAACAGTTGGACTGAAATCGATTTGTCGCTGGTGATACAGGATCCGCGCTTCTTGCACGTGGGGCTGTAACCAGCTAGCGGGAATGTTCTCGCTGCAATGTAACAACTAGGAGACCGAGTATGGGGTTCAAATTACCGTTCAAGTCGAAAGATCAGGAAGACTCCTTAGCCGGTGAAACCGATATTGCCGTGCTGGACGAACCGCAACCTGCCAGCGAGCCAGCTGCTGCACCTGTTAACGACATGCCGCCGCAGGCTGCGCAGGAAGAGGCCGCTCCCGACTTCAAGCCGGCCAAGATCAAGCGCGCCAAGGAAAAGGAACACAATCCGAACGCAACCCTGATCGGCGACGTGCTTCAGCGCAGCGGCGACATCAAGCTCCCGCTGATCGGAAAGCTGCCCCTTCAGGAGCAGGTACGTATTCTTCTGATTGCGCTGGGCAGCGTGCTTGCTCTCGGCGGGCTGTTCGTCTGGATCAACTCGAGCCACTCGACTCTTACAGCGACGCAGACCCAAATCGCCGGTGAACTGCTGATGCACTCGCAGCGTATCGGTAAGGCGGCACCTAATGCGATTCAGGGCAACGTCGAGGCTTTCGGCCAGTTGGACGACAGCCGCAAGGAATTCAACAAGAACCTGAACATCCTGGTGAAGGGTGGCGAGTTCCAGGGGCGCAGCATCGCTGAGCCGAACGCCAAGATGAAAGTCATGCTTGGCGCGGTTGAAAAGACCTGGAACGAGACCGACAAATCGGCAGCCATCATCCTGAAGCGTAAGGAAGAGCTGAGTGGTTTCGGCGCCACGCTGCAGCGAATGAACACGCTGTCTCCGGTGCTGCTCGAGCTGACGGAGCAGGTGTCGACCATGAAACTTCAAGGCGGCGCCACAGCGCGTGAAATCTCCGCTTCCGGCCAGCTGGTGATGTTGACGCAGCGTTTGGGCCGTAGCGCGAACCTTTTCCTCACCGCCGAAGGCGTGAATCCGGAAACGGCGTTCCTGTTGGGTAAAGACACCAATACCTTCCGCGACATCACTGAGGGCTTCCTGAACGGCAGCGACGTGCTGAAACTGAGCGCCACCAAGGAACCCCAAATCCGCGAGAAGCTCATCGAACTGCAGAATGTGTTCGGCGAATACCAGAAGCTGGTGGCAACGATTCTCGGCAGCCTCCAAAACTTCATCGACGCCAAGCAGTCCGAGCAGCTTATCTTCAAGGACAACGAAGGCTTGAAGAAGCGCCTCGGCGATCTGCAATCGACGTATCGCGCGCTGCAGGACTCCAGGCACTGGACATTCTGGACGCTGATGGCCTGCGTGGCGCTGGCGCTGGTGGCGGCCTTCTCCCTGGTGCTGGTGTTGCTGCAGGACGGCCGCAACCGCACGAAGGAAGCGGAAGAACGTCAGCATGAAGCGGAAGATCAGCGACTGCAGGCGATGCGCCAGGAGGAAGAAGCCAAACGCATGAACGAGCAGAACCAGGCCGCTATTTTGCGACTGATGAACGAATTGCAGGAAGTGGCGGACGGTGACTTGACCGTACAGGCAACGGTGTCGGAAGACATCACCGGTGCGATCGCCGACTCGGTTAACTATACGGTGGAAGAACTTCGCGGACTGGTCGGTCGCGTGACCCTGACGGCGGAGAAGGTGACCTCGGCATCCAACCAAGCGCAGAACATTTCGGACGAACTGCTCGCAGCATCCCACAAGCAGTCGCGTGAGATTCAGGAGACCGGTCAGGCGGTGCTGGAGATGGCGGCGCAGATTACCGACGTATCGCGCTC
>JAQSWC010000375.1 GCA_029266815.1 Paucimonas sp. | reverse complement strand
TTGCCGAACGCGCTGTGCAGTTCGTCGAGGCTGCCGCGCAGATCGGGGCCGTCGAAGTCGAGTTCGATACGGTGCCGACCGCCGGACAATACCCGCGCCTCTTCTATGATCTGATCCAGCAGCACACGCATCGGCACATCCTCAGAACGCAGTGGATAGTCGATGGATTCCAGGCGCGTCAGCGTCAGCATGTCTTCCACCAAGTTCTGCATGCGCTGCCCCTGCTCGGCCATCATCTTCACATGCGCCACGCGCGTTTCACGATCGAGATCCGGCTGGCCGTGCGCAATTTCGAGAAAGCCGTTGATCACGGTAAGGGGCGTGCGCAGCTCATGCGAAGCATTGGCAATGAAATCACGGCGCATGGTGTCGATGCGCTCGTTATCCGTAATGTCATGGGTTACCATGATCTGGCGGCGGTTTTCGAACGGGATGATCTGCACGATCAGCTTGCGCTCCCGGACCGAGAGCACCAGCGGCTGCTCGTAGCGTCCGAGCACGATGTAATCGATGAACTGCGGCGCGCGCACGAGGTTCGTCACGCGCATGCCCTTGTCGCTTTCATTGCTGAGGCCTAGATGGCGTTCCGCGGCGGGATTACACCACTCGAGAAAGAGCACATCGTCCATGATGACCACGCCGTCCGGCAGCAGACTCATCGCCTGGCGGAAGCGCGTCAGCCATTCATTCAATTCGGTCCGGCTTTTCTCGTCGGCGCGGCGCAGCTTATACAGCCGCGCGAAAATGTCGGCCCAGGCACCCCAGCCGTCCGGAAGACGCACGCTATCCGGTTCGTCCAGCCACATGGCGAGGCGATAAAGATAGAGCAGTTGCGTAATCACCAGCACACAAAGACAAACCACAATGAAGCCTAGCGCATAGCCGGTGCCGAGGAAATAATGGACGACGCCGGCTGCAGCGATCAGCAGCAATGACCGTAGCAGCACGGGTATCCAGAAGAGATTGCGCAGGCTCATGGTTTCAATGAAATCATGTAGCCGATGCCGCGCACGGTCTTGACCATGTCGCCTGCTTCCCCCAGCGCCTTTCGCAGCCTCAGCACATGCACGTCAACCGTGCGTTCCTCAATCGCCGCATGGTCGCCCCATACCTTGTCGAGGAGCTGGCTGCGTGAAAACACTTTTTCAGGATGCGCCATCAGGAATTTCAACAGGCTGACTTCCGACTGGCCCATTTCAAGCGGCACGCCGTTGAGACTGACGACGCGTGTTGCCGGATCGAGCGACAACGCGCCGAGCTTCATCACGGTCTGGGCATGCTCCGGCAGCTTGCGCCTCAACAGCGCATTGATGCGAGACGTCAATTCACGCGGCGAAAACGGTTTGGTGATGTAATCATCCGCGCCGGTATCCAGCCCGGCAACCTTGTCTTCTTCCATCGTCTTCGCCGTGAGCATAATGACGGGCAAAGCCTTGTGCCGACGATCTGCGCGTAGGCGCGCCAGCAGCTCAATGCCGCTTTGCTGCGGAAGCATCCAGTCGAGGAGTATCAATTCGGGAGTGCGCCTTTGCAGGAATTGCCAGGCATCTTCTGCGCTATTCACCGATACGGGGTTCCAGTTGGCCTGCTTGAGCGTGAAATTAAGCAGTTCGATGATCGCGGGCTCATCTTCAACGATCAATATCAATGTTTGTTCTGCGAGCATGGCACGGACCAGTTCAGGCGTAGCAGCCACCGATCATAACGCGACTTGCATCTGCCTGCCCTGCCATCCCGAAAAAACAGAGCCGGCGCGATGGGGGAGCGCCGGCTCTGTTCACCCGAGTGCGGATTCGCAGGATGCTCGTCCGCTCTTGCTTTTGACGATTACCAGACTGCCTTACCGCCGGCGTCCTTGATCTGTGTTTTCCATGCGTCCTGCACCAGCTTCACCACTGCCGCTGGCATCGGCACATAGTCTAGTTCCGTGGCCATCGCGCTGCCGTTCTTGTAAGCCCAGTCAAAGAATTTCAGGACTTCCTTACCCTTGGCTGCATCCGCCTGCGCCTTGTGCATCAGGATGAAGGACGCGCCGGTAATGGGCCAGCTTGTCTTGCCCGGCTGGTCAGTCAGGATGACGGCAAAGCCCGGTGTCTTGGCCCAGTCGGCATTCGAAGCGGCTGCCTTGAAGTTCTCGTCGTCGGGCGACACGAATTGACCATCACGGTTCTTCAACTGAGCGAAAGTCATGGCATTTTTTTTCGCATAAGCGTATTCGACGTAACCGATCGAACCCTTGATACGCTGCACATTGGCGGCCACGCCTTCGTTACCCTTGCCGCCTACTCCGGCGGGCCATTTCACTGCCGCGTCGGCGCCTACCGTTGTCTTGAAGTCGGCGTTAACCTTGGAGAGATAGTCGGTGAACAGGAACGTTGTGCCGGAACCATCCGCGCGGTGCACTACCGTGATTTCACCGGCAGGCAGCTTCACGCCGGGGTTGAGCGCCGCGATTTCCGGAGCATTCCACATCGTGATCTTGCCGAGATAGATATTGCCGAGCACTTCGCCAGTGAGCTTGAGTTGGCCGGGCTTCAGGCCCGCAACG
>JAQSWC010000374.1 GCA_029266815.1 Paucimonas sp. | reverse complement strand
AGCGGGCTATTCGGATCATTCAGCGGATCGACCGATTTGGTGACTACCGGTTCCACTGTGCGAGTGTCCTTCGCAACGGGTTTTTCTACTACGGCCGGCTTGTCTTCCAGCTTGACGGAAGAGCAGGCGGCCAGCAGCAGGGCGCTGGAAGCAATAACAGCATAAGTCGTGAACGAGCGCATCAGATTCTCCTTGTTGTATTGAAAAACGGGTTGAATTATTTCATAAACGGACCCCAGGTAGGTTCCCTGATATCTCCTGCCTGAGTGGTAAGGGTTTGCTTCACGCGCCCGTCTGCCGATACCACCGCGAGGGAGCCGCGCCGGCCAGATTCGGTCGCATACAAAATGTACCGCCCGTTGGGCGAAAAGCTGGGCGATTCGTCCTTGATGGTATCAGATAACCTTTGCTCTTGCCCATTGGTAAGATCAAGAACATACAGTTGGAAGCGGCCTTCGCGACGCGAAATATACGCTAGCGTCTTGCCATCCGGAGAGATCCGAGGGCTGATGTTGTAGCTGCCGTTGAAGGTCACGCGCTGAACGTCTCCGCCGTTTGCGCCCATGCGGTAGATCTGGGGGCCGCCGCTGCGGTCGCTGGTGAAATAGATGTACTGGCCATCGGCCGAGAATTGCGGCTCGGTGTCGATGCTGGCGGACGAGGTCAGGCGTTGCGGGCTGCCGCCGTCTGCGCCGACCGTAAAGATCTGCGTCAAGCCCTCTCGCGAGAGCGCCACCGCCAGACGCGAACCGTCCGGCGACCAGGCGGGCGCTGAATTGCTGCCCTTGAAGTTCGCGATCACGTGCCGCTGGCCGGTCATGAGGTTGTGTACCCAGACGACTGGCTTCTTGGTTTCGAACGACACATAGGCAACCTTGGTGCCGTCGGGCGACCAGGCCGGCGAAATGATGGGCTCGTTCGAGCGCAGCGCATACTGCACACCTTCGCCGTCTGCATCGGCAATCTCGAGCCTGTATTCCTTGCCGGCCTTGGAAACGTAGGCGATGCGGGTGGCGAACGCTCCGGGCACACCGATCAGCTTATGGAAAATATCGTCGGCAATCTGGTGCGCGGGCACGCGCATGAACTGGGCCGGCGCGGCCAATGACAAGGCGGATAGCTGTGTCGACTTGATGGTATCCAGCAGTTTGTAGCGTACCGCGAAGCGGCCATCCGCCATTCTGTCGATGCTGCCGACAACCAGCGCGTCCGCGCCGCGTGAACGCCAGTCGCCGTAGTTGACCGGCGCCGTCTCCGAAATGGCCGTCCCTACATCAATCAGCTTGAAGTATCCGCTGCGAGCCAGGTCGGCACGAATGATTTCGCTAACCTTCTGCGGCGATATGGTTTCATTGGCGAAGGTGGCGACGGCAATCGGAATTTGCGTCGCGCCAACACCATAGATGTCCACTCGCAACTGAGTATGAGCAGGAGTAAATGCCGCGAATGCAATCAGCAGCAAAAGGATGTATTTCCCAATATGCTCCAATCGCACTAATCCATTACTTGAGGCAGTACGCAACGACTGGCGAAGTGTGTTCAGCAAGTATGAGGGTGCAGATAAAAACATAGTTATATCCTGTCAATCGATAATGCAGAACTATTGTTCTTTCATCCGTTGGGCAATTTGAAGCAATGATGGAACGTTACCCGATTTATCTTTCGGGAAGGGTTGAGATTTATTAATTGCGTTGAATACCGCATCATCGAACGCTTGGTTACCGGACGACGATACCTTGCGAATCCGCTTCAAGTCTCCAGTAGGCAGCAGCTCCAAATCGTATACGACCGTTGGATTGCCCTCAATGCCTACCGGCGTTACAAAAATGGTTAGGGATCGGATCTTGGCTGCAACCTTGCCGACGTAGTCGCTATCGCCACGTCGGCCCTGCGTCCTTGCAGCATCGCCATTCGCCGGAACCCCCGCTTCAGCCATCAGCCGCTTCATCATTTCCTTCGAAGCCTGTTGGCGTAGCTTGCGATCTTTCTCTTCCTGTTCGCGCTCGGCTTTTTCTTCGGCAAGACGCTTCTCTTTCTCCAGGCGCTGCTCCTCCTCTTTTGCCGCCTGCTCGCGGCGCTTCTTTTCCTGCTCCAGAGCGATGTCGGGATTCTCTATTTTCGGCTCAACCACCCTGGGTGTTTCCTTCACCACTGGTTTTGGCTCGGGGCGGGGAGGCGGTGCGGCCTCGCGCGGATCAAGACTCCACACTTCAGCCTCGATAGCCACCGGCACTTCGTTCTGCCAGCTCACGCCGAACCACAAGAAGGCGAGCAACACGGCATGCACCGCAACCGCGAGCGCGAAAGCGCCAGGTCCACCGGGCGGTTTGGGAACACGATAGGGAGTGGCTGCGGCGTTCATTACTGCTTGGTGGCCAATCCTACCCGATTGATGCCGATTTTCTTTGCGCCTGAAACAACTTGAATCACTTCGTCGTACTTGATTTCCTTGTCGGCCGACACCATCACCGGCATGTTCGGGTCTTGCTTGTGCATCTCATCTAGCCTTTGCAGCAAGGCGGAACGGCTAGACATGGTCTCGGTGGTATTTCCCGCATTCTTGCGG
>JAQSWC010000373.1 GCA_029266815.1 Paucimonas sp. | reverse complement strand
TTCCTTAGCCTGTGAGCTGCTTGTGTTTGTCATTCCGGCATAGGCCGGAATCCAGTGGTGTCAATACGATCATTGAAGCCGCTGGATCCCAGCGTTCGCCGGGATAACGGCATTAACCTTCCAGGCTCTCCAGATACCGCTGCGCATCCAGCGCCGCCATGCAGCCGGTGCCGGCGCTGGTGATCGCCTGGCGGTACACATGATCCTGCACGTCGCCGGCCGCGAACACGCCTTCCTTGCTGGTTGCCGTGGCCATGCCTTGCGTGCCGCTCTTGGTGACGAGATAGCCGTTGTGCATCTCAAGCTGGTCTTCGAAGATGCTGGTGTTCGGCTTGTGGCCGATGGCGATGAACACGCCGTGCACGGGCACATCGGTCAGCGCGCCGTCCGCCGTCGCCTTGACTCGGATACCGGTCACGCCGCTGTCGTCGCCGAGAACTTCATCCAGCGTATGGTTCCACTTGATCTCGACCCTGCCTTCGGCAACCTTGGCCATCAGGCGGTCGATCAGGATCGGTTCGGCGCGGAACTTGTCGCGGCGATGGATCACGGTGACCTTGCTGGCGATGTTGGACAGATACAGCGCTTCCTCGACCGCGGTGTTGCCGCCGCCCACCACCGCGACTTCCTGGCCGCGATAAAAGAAGCCGTCGCAGGTGGCACAGGCGGACACGCCCTTGCCCATGAAGGCTTGTTCCGACGGCAGGCCCAGGTACTGGGCGGATGCGCCGGTGGCGATGATGAGTGAGTCGCAGGTATAGACGCCGGAGTCGCCAACCAGGCGCATTGGCTTTTCATCCAGCTTCACGGTATGCACGTAATCGAACACAATTTCAGTGTCGAAGCGCTCGGCATGCTGCAGCAGGCGCTGCATCAGCTCGGGACCTTGCACGCCCATCGGATCGCCGGGCCAGTTCTCGACGTCGGTGGTGGTCATCAACTGGCCGCCCTGCTCGACGCCGGTGATCAGCACCGGCTTCAGGTTGGCGCGCGCAGCATAGACGGCGGCGCTGTAGCCGGCGGGGCCGGAACCGAGAATCAATACGCGGGCGTGTTTGGGTGTGCTCATGATGGGCTGGGTAATAATTGGAAGAACCGGTGAGGCGCTGTCATCTACATGACGCCGAAGCGGGAAATTTCAACGCCGGAACGAGTGCGATTATAGACGAAGCCGCCTGATCGAGCCGGATGATTGGGCTGTGCAGAACATGACGAATTGTTGCAATTTCGATGGCGTCACCAACGGATACACAATACGCGTCCATGAATGAGTAGAATGGCATTCGCCGCCAGGGCGGCCGGACTTGCCATTGTGAATACGCGTTTTGCCAACGCGCTGGTGTCCGCATCCGCGAATCAACAGGAGCGAGGCCGCTCAACCATGACAAAAACCGCACAAGCCTATACGCGAAACACTTCGCCGGCCGATACCCAGCCCTTGCCCAACCGCCTGGTGAGGCTGCTTGCCGAAGCGCGCTGGCTGATTTTCGGCGCGCTCGCGCTGTATCTGATCATCAGCCTTGCCAGCTACACCACGAATGATCCTGGATGGTCGCGTTCGCTCGAAGTGCCGAAAATCTCCAACTGGGGCGGGCGCTTTGGTGCTTGGATTTCCGATCTGCTGCTGTACGTGTTCGGCGTATCGGCCTGGTGGTGGTGCGTGCTGCTGATCCGCTCGGTCGCAGGCGGCTACCGGCGCCTGTCGCAGAAATTTCTCTATCAGCAGGAGCCGGCCAAGCCTCACAAGCATGAAGGCTGGATTTGCGGCGCAGGCTTTGCGCTGATGCTGGCGGGCAGCGTGTCCATCGAATATCTGCGTATGTACAGCTTCAAGGCGCAATTGCCGCATCTGCATGGAGGCGTGCTTGGACAATTTCTCGGGCAGTTTGCTCATACCTCGCTCGGCTTCACCGGCGCGACCTTGCTGCTTCTGGTGACATTTGGCCTGGGCTTCAGCCTATTCTTCCATGTCTCCTGGCTGGCCGTGGCAGAGAAACTCGGCGGTGCCATCGAAATTCTGGTCGATGGCATCCGCAACGTGATTGCCACGCGCAAGGACCGCATTGTCGGGCAGGCCGCCGCCGTCAAGCGAGAGGAAGTGGTGGTGCAGGAGCGTGCCAAGATTGTCGAAGCGCCGCCGATCCGCATCGAGCCTCAGATCGTCACCGTGCAAAAGTCGGAGCGTGTGGAGAAGGAGAGGCAGGTTTCGCTGTTTTCCGATATTCCGGACACCAACCTGCCCCCGCTGTCGCTGCTAGATGATGCGCCTGCCACCCAAGAAACCGTCAGCGTCGAGACGCTGGAATTCACCAGTCGCCTGATCGAAAAGAAATTGTCCGACTTTGGCATCGAGGTGAAGGTCATTGCGGCCTATCCTGGCCCGGTGATCACGCGTTACGAGATAGAGCCTGCCATCGGTGTGAAGGGCAGTCAGATCGTGAATCTGGCGCGCGACCTGGCACGTTCGCTGTCGCTGACTTCCATTCGCGTGGTCGAGACGATTCCGGGCAAGAACTACATGGGCCTCGAGCTGCCGAATCCGAAGCGCCAGATCGTGCGCCTGTCCG
>JAQSWC010000053.1 GCA_029266815.1 Paucimonas sp. | reverse complement strand
CCAGTTCAGGTTGAAGCCTGCCGTGCTAATGAACGTACCCAGGTTATAGGTGCCGGCATTGACGTTGATGGTGCGCTGGACGGTGGTCCAGGTCTGCCAGCCGCCGGTAGCCGGAACCGCCGTGGTGCCGAGCTGGATCGCGCCGGCATTCAAGTCTGCCGAGATCACGCCGCCGCCGCTCTGGCTGGCCACGCGGTATTGCAAGGTATAGGCGCCGGTGGTCGGGAAGGTCACGCTGTTGTGGGCCAGCCATTCTCCGTTGGCAATCCAGCCGACGTTATAGCCGCCGCCGGTGTCGGAGGTGGCCTCGATATCGACGTCACCGGTGCGGTACTGTCCGCCAGTGTTGCCCGCCGTGGTGTCGTACGCTGCCGAGTAGGCTTCGGCCTGCAGGGTGCAGCTTGTGGTCGGCGTGGGAGTAGGGGTCGGCGTTGGCGTGGGAGTAGGGGTCGGCGTGGGGGTAGGTGTCGGTGTAGGAGTCGGGGTAGGTGTCGGTGTAGGAGTCGTGCCGCACAGATAACCCGGAATCCAGGGTTTGCCGCTGCCTGCAGGGCCACTATTGGCCGATAGCGAAGGATCCTGATTTTGTGTCCAGTACGCCGCCGTGTAGTTTCGGCCCAAACGGCTGACTTTGGCGCCGCCGTTGTAGGCGGTAGAAGCAACCCAGGCGGCGTTACAGGCTTCGCCGTCAGGCAACTGCGTGGAGGACGCTTGGTCTGTCGAGTTGCCGCCGCAACCGGCGAGCATGCTGAGGGATAGGCCTGCAATCAGGCCATGAATGATGGTCTTTTTCATGTTGTCTCCAAAGTTCGTATGGATGAGCGCGTTTTGAACGCTCGTTTCGTAGGGTCTGACGCCCTTATAATCAAAAGCTGCTGCTTCTTATGATACCGCTTTCAAAGCAAACTCAGTCTACGCTTTTCCTGTTGGACTGACAATCGCTTGTATTTCGCGGGCCGTTAAATCATGTAAAAGTGCAATGTCCATATTATTCTTTACGCTCAACTTTAATAGCCATTTAACATAATTTCACATGAGCAATAAACAGGCGTCTGGCCCATTGTCTGGTGTCAAAGTACTCGAACTGGGAACACTGATTGCCGGCCCCTTCTGCTCGCGAATGCTCGCTGAGTTCGGGGCCGATGTCGTCAAGATCGAATCGCCGGACGGCGACCCCATTCGCCAATGGCGCGTACTAAAAGACGGTACATCGCTTTGGTGGTATGTGCAATCGCGCAACAAGAAAAGCGTGGCACTCAATATGAAGGATCCGCGCGGGCAGGAGATAGCACGCAAGCTGGCGCTGGAAGCGGACATCATCATTGAAAATTATCGGCCGGGTGTGCTGGAGAAGTGGGGTATCGGCTATGAAGAATTGAAGGCCGTGAACCCTGCGACGATCATGGTGCGCCTGTCGGGTTACGGCCAGACCGGTCCACTGAAGGATCTGCCGGGTTTCGGCGCCATCGGCGAGTCGATGGGCGGCATGCGTTATGTGTCCGGCCATCCGGATCGGCCGCCGGTGCGAATCGGAATTTCCATTGGTGATTCGGTGGCGGCACTGCATGGCGTAATCGGCGCAATGATGGCCTTGCGCCACCGCGACGTGACGGGCGGGCGCTGGAACGGAAAGAGCGGCGCGGACTGCAAGGCGGGGCAGGGGCAGATGGTGGACGTGGCGCTGTATGAAGCCGTGTTCAACATGATGGAGTCCCTGGTGCCGGAATATGATCATGCAGGGGTGGTGCGTGAACGCACCGGCGGTGCCTTACCGGGCATCGTCCCCTCCAATACCTATACCACCAAAGACGGCGGCAACATCGTTATCGCCGGCAATGGTGACGCAATCTTCAAGCGCCTGATGCTGGCAATCGGCCGCGGCGACATGGCGAACGATCCGCAGCTTGCACGCAACGATGGGCGTGTGCCGCGGACGCAGGAAATCGACAATGCGATCCAGGGCTGGTGCGAAACGCAATGCATCGATGATGCGCTCGCCATCCTGAAAGCCGCCGATGTTCCGGTCACGAAGATCTATTCAGTGCAGGACATGATGAGCGACGCGCAATTCCTTGCGCGGAACATGTTCGAACAACACGCGTTCAAGGATGGCACTCCGATAAAGCTGCCGGCCGTGACGCCCAAGCTTTCCGAAACGCCGGGAGAGACGAAGTGGCTGGGTCCGCAGCTCGGCGAACATAATTGCGAGGTGCTGAGCTCATTGGGCTATACGGAGGAGGACATGGAAAACCTTCGCCGCGAAGGTGTCATCGCCTCTGCTTGAGTTTGCCAGGCATCTTCAAAAACGAAAAAGCCCCGTGAAACGGGGCTTTTTGATATCAGCTTGCACTCACCGCAAATGGTTGACCAGCTTCTCCAGCTTTACCGCATCTGCGCAGAACAGGCGGATGCCCTCTGCCAGCTTTTCCGTACCCATGGCATCCTCGTTCAGCATCAGACGAAACTGTTTTTCGTCGAGCGTCACTTTCTCAATGTCTGCTGACTGCGCAGCTTCCGGGCTCAGCTTGCGTTCGACTGGCGCATCGCTTTCCGATAATTTTTTCAGGAGTTCCGGGCTGATCGTCAGCAGGTCGCAACCGGCCAGCTCGGTGATTTGCGTCGTGTTGCGAAAGCTGGCGCCCATCACTTCGGTCTTGTAGCCGAACTTGCGGTAGTAGTTGTAGATGCGCTTGACCGACTGCACGCCGGGATCTTCGTCGCCGAAATAATCGTCGCCGGTATTTTTCTTGTACCAGTCGTAGATACGGCCGACAAAAGGCGAGATGAGTTGCACATTCGCATCGGCGCAAGCGATAGCCTGCGGGAGCGAGAACAGCAGCGTCATGTTGCAGCGGATGCCTTCTTTCTCCAGCACCTCGGCGGCACGTATGCCTTCCCAGGTAGAGGCAATCTTGATCAGCACGCGTTCGCGCGAAATGCCGGCTGCTTCATAGAATTCGATCAACTCGCGGCCCTTGGCGATCGTGCCCTCCGTATCGAAGGACAGGCGTGCATCGGTTTCGGTCGATACGCGTCCGGGAATCAGCTTCAGGATCTCGAGGCCGAAATTCACCAGTACATGGTCGATGATGGTCGAAGTGGATTCGGACTTGAATTCCTTGACGGCACCTTCGAGCAGCGGCTTGTACTCATCCTTCTGCACGGCTTTCAGGATCAGCGACGGATTGGTAGTCGCATCCTGCGGCGCAAAGGCCTTCATGCTCTGGAAATCGCCGGTATCGGCGACTATGGTGGTGTACTGCTTCAGTTGGTCTAGCTGGTTCATGAGGAGGAATAGAAAGGTAAGGCCATACGACCGATTCTAACAATTTAAATTGCATCGACTGACGCGTTTAACAATTGTTCAACAAACGGCAAAAGAGTGCTCAAGCGCAAGAGTATCGAGATGGTGGAAAAACGCTGTCTAGCGGAAGAAGGAATCGAACTGCATGTCGAACTTTTGCAGGGCTTTCTGTGCACTCTGCATCTTGCTGCGGAATTCCGGACCGCGCTTCAAAGCCAGGCCGACGGCAAGGATGTCGATCACTACCAGGTGCGCGAGGCGCGCGGAGATCGGCGTATAGGGATCGGTATTGAAACTCAGGTCGATAGGCACGAGCACGGTGGACAGTTCGGCTAGAGGCGTTCCGCTGGGAGTCAATGCCACGACATCCGCTTCCATCTTGCGTGCGAGTTGCACGCTGCGCAAAAGCGAGGCGCTGTTGCCCCGCTGTGAAATCGCGACGACGGTATCGCCCTTTCTCAGCAGCGATGCCGCAATGCTGTGGATGTGCGGATCGCTGTAAGCCACGGTGGGCACACCGGAACGAAAGAACTTGTGTTGCGCATCCGTCGCGACGATGCCCGATGTGCCTTGGCCGTAGAACTCGATTTTGTTCGATGCTGCCAGCACGTCGAGCGCATGCTGGATGGCGTCCGCACGAAGACTGTTGCGCAGATCCAGCAACGTATGAATGGAGCGGCTGCAAATCTTGTTGACGAGATCCGCGGCAAGGTCATCCTGTGCCGGCGAGTCCTCGACGCTGGGAAGTGCCAGCGCAAGGCTTTGCGCCAGGCGCAGCTTGAATTCCTGCCAGCCGTCGAAGCCGAGCGCACGGCAGAAACGCACCACGGTCGGTTCCGACACCTGTGCGCTTTTCGCCAGTGCTGTAATGTTTTCCGACACGGCGAGCTGCGGATTCTTCAGCACCGCAAGCGCCACCTTTTTCTCGGATTTGGAAAGCGTGTCGAGTTGTGTGCGGATGGAATCGAGCAGCATGGCGTATCTTTTGAACGGGGTAAGCCGGCAGTCCTGTATCAGTGCTCGGTGCCGGCGTAGATCCACATCGGCTCGGTTCTTCCTGCGCGTTCGAAGCCGATTGACTCGTAGAAACGAACCGCATCGACGTCCGCTGTCAGCATCTGCTGATGGAACCCCGCATAGCGGCTTTGCATGACAGCCATCATTTTTCTGCCGATGCCCTTTCGCTGATGAGCGGGGTGTACCAGCATGTGCGGATAATAGACAACCAGGTGGCCATCGGAAATCGCGTTGCCAAGGCCGACGAGGCGGTTATCGAATCTGGCCGTGACCAGGGAATGAGAATGGAGCAGCGCCAAAAACAACTGCTCGGGCTTGTCCGCGGACGACCAGCCGCTGGCCTTGTAAAGCGCTATGACTTCGTCCCGCTCTATCTTATCGGCCAGGCTGATCGTAACGTCCATGCTCGCGGCTATGCGTCAGTTTTCCGGGAGCGCTTCTTCGCGCCATTGCAACCCATCGCGACCGATAAGCGCACTGGCAGCGGCGGGGCCCCATGTGCCTGAGGTATATGGCATGGGCTCGACTTCCTCCTCTTCCCAATACTTGAGAATCGGCTCCACCCACTCCCACGCCGCTTCAAGCTCGTCGCTGCGCATGAAGAGCGTCAACTGGCCGCGCAGCACGTCGAGCAGCAGGCGCTCATAGGCTTCCATGCGCGGCATCTTGAAGGTTTCGCGGAAATCAAGTTCGAGCTCCACCGGCTTCAGTCGCATGCCGTCTCCGGGAATCTTGGCCATCAGGTTCAATTGCAGGCCTTCGTCGGGTTGCAGGCGGATCACGAGGCAGTTCGGTTGCGAACTGGCTGATTGCGCAAAGATCGAGTGCGGCAGCGGCTTGAAGCGCACGACGATCTCGGCCAGCGAATCGGCCATCCGTTTACCGGTGCGCAGATAGAAGGGTACGCCGGTCCAGCGCCAGCTATCGATCTCGGCCTTCAGCGCGACGAAAGTTTCGGTGCGCGAGTTCGGATTGGCACCTGGTTCCTTGCGGTAGCTTGGCACTTCAGTGCCTTGCACGTGGCCGCCGCGGTATTGACCACGGATGACGTTCTGGCGCAGCGTCGTTGGCGTAAAGGCCTTCAATGAGCGCAGCACTTTCAGCTTTTCATCACGAACCGCATTCGGCTCGATGCATACCGGCGGTTCCATGGCGACGATACAGAGCAGCTGCAGCAAATGGTTCTGCAACATGTCGCGCAACGCGCCCGAGGTATCGTAATAGCCGGCGCGGCTACCAATACCAATCTCTTCGGCGATGGTGATCTGCACATCGGAAATCCAGTCGCGGCGCCACAGCGGCTCGAACATCACGTTGCCGAAGCGCAGCGCCAGCAGGTTCTGAACCGCTTCCTTGCCGAGATAGTGGTCGATGCGGAAGATCTGCGATTCGGAGAATACGCGGCCAACTTCAGCATTGATCTGCTTGGCGCTGGCCAGATCGCGGCCCAGCGGTTTTTCCAGAACCACGCGCGATTCGGGCGTGGCCAGACCGGCCTGCGAAAGATTGTTGCAGATGGTCGCAAAGAGACTGGGCGGCGTCGCAAGATAGAACACGCGGGTGATCTTCGGATCATTCCGCAATGCGGCGGCCAGCGCGCTGTAGGTGGCGGCGTCGCTGCCGTCCATCTTCACGTAGACGATGCGCTTGCAAAAGGATGTCCAGGACTTCTCGTCGAGCGACTCGCCCTTGACATGCGGTTTGGAGTTCTTCTCGACGGCTTCGAGAAATTGTTCGGTAGTCCAATCATGGCGGCCGATACAGAGGATGCGTGCCGTGGCGGGCAAATCATTTCCACGGTCGCGCGCATACATCGCGGGAAGCAGCTTGCGCATCGCGAGGTCGCCGCCGCCGCCGAAGAGAACCAGGTCGAAATCTGAAAGAGCCATGATAGGAATAGAAAGTAAGGTCAGTCGGTTTGTCTTGTTCAGGCAAGTGCTTCTTTGGCTTTTGCAATCAGGCCGTTGGTTGATGCATCATGTGCGTTCGGCTTGGCTTCGCCTTGAAGTTCGGTCTGGATGTTCTTTGCGAGCACCTTGCCAAGTTCCACGCCCCACTGGTCGAAGCTGTTCACGCCCCAGACCACGCCCTGCACGAAAACCTTGTGTTCGTACAAGGCGATCAATGCGCCCAAGGTGCCGGGTGTGAGTTGGTCCAGCAGCAGCGTGTTGCTTGGGCGGTTGCCAGGGAACGTCTTGTGCGGCACCAGCCGTTCGATCTCTTCTGCAGCGACATTCTGTGCTTGCAGTTCCTCTTTTACTTCGTCGGCAGTCTTGCCTTTCATGAAGGCTTCGGATTGCGCGAAGCAGTTCGCCAGCAGGGCGGCGTGATGGCCCGGCAGCGAATGGGTCGGCTTTAAGGCGGTGATGAAGTCCACAGGGATCAGATCGGTGCCTTGATGCAGCAACTGAAAATAGGCATGCTGTCCATTAGTGCCGACATCGCCCCACACTACTGGTCCGGTGGCCACGTTCAGCGTTGAACCATCGCGCGCAACACGCTTGCCGTTGCTTTCCATGTCGAGCTGCTGCAGGTAGGCGGCAAACTGGCCGAGATCCTGGTGATAGGGCGCAATGGAAATCGATGGACAGTTGAAGAAGTTGCGATACCAGATGCCGATCAGCGCCAGCAGCACCGGCATGTTCCGCTCGAGTGGCGCGGTGCGGAAGTGCTCGTCCATGGCATGCGCGCCGGCGAGGAACTCGGAAAAGTGATCGAAGCCGACCGCCAGCGCGACCGGCAAGCCGATGGCGGACCAGATCGAATACCGGCCGCCGACCCAATCCCAGAACTGGAACATGTTGGCGGGATCGATACCGAACGCAGTGACTGCCTGCGTATTGGTGGAAACCGCGACGAAATGCTTGGGCAGTGCCGCTTCGCTTGCCTGCTTGACGAACCATGCGCGCGCAGATTGTGCGTTCATCATGGTCTCGGCAGTGGTGAAAGTCTTGGACGCGATCACGAAGAGCGTAGTTTCCGCATTCACTTTGGCGAGCACTGCATCGAGGTCGTGGCCGTCTACGTTGGCGACGAAGTGCAGCGCAAGGCGCGGATGGGCGAAAGAGCGCAGGGCACGGCATACCATTTCGGGCCCGAGATCCGAGCCACCGATGCCGATGTTCACGATATCGGTGATGTGTTTGCCGGTATGGCCCAGCCATTCGCCGGAACGAACGCGCTGCGTAAATGATTTGATCTGCGAAAGCACCGCGTGTACGTCGTGCGGCACATCCTGACCATCGACCTTGAGCCCGGTATTGCGCGGAGCGCGGAGCGCCGTATGCAGCACTGCGCGGTGTTCGGTTGTGTTGATCTTGTGGCCGGAAAACATGGCATCCCGCTGCGACTCGAGGCCGCGTCCGCGGGCAAGCGAGGTCAGCAGTTCTATTGTCTTCTCATCCAGCCGGTTCTTGGAGTAATCCAGGAAAATGCCGGCCGCGGCGAGCGAGAATTTTTCGAAGCGCCGAGGATCGTTTTGAAAGAGTTCGCGAAGCTCCCAATGCTGGGCATTGGCATGATGCAGTTGCAGAGACTGGTACGCGGGAATCTCGGTCAGGGAAGTTTCATGCATGATGGCGAAGGAGTCGGAAAAATGGGATAGTGTCGTCGCGACACTATACATCAAATTCAGGTAAATTCACTACAAATATATCGAGTGCGGAGCTTTATTCTTGTTGCGTCGACCGGTTGTCCGCCTCTCGTTTTGCGAGAGTCCTGCGATGTGTGAGATGCGAATTGCGCCGGCGCCTTCAGTAGTTGTTTTGCATCCCTGCTGATGGCTTGCATGAATAATTGTGTAGTAAAATTACACAAAACGAACCCTGTGAGGATTTTCAGATGTCTCTTCATCCAAAAATAGCCGAAGTCACCGCGCGTATTGTCGAACGCAGCCGTCCTTATCGCAGTGCTTATCTCGCTCGTCTCGACGCCGCAGGTCAACAGGGTCCGCATCGCGGCGCCTTGTCATGCACGAACCTTGCGCACGGTTTTGCCGCCTTTCCGCAGAACGACAAACTGATTCTGAAGCAGCAGCATAATCCTTCCATCGCCATCGTGTCGTCATATAACGACATGCTGTCGGCGCACCAGCCTTTCGAGGCTTATCCCTCCATCATCAAGGAGGCTGTGCGCCAAGCGGGCGGCGTGGCGCAGTTCGCGGGAGGCGTTCCCGCAATGTGCGACGGCGTGACGCAAGGGCAGCCAGGCATGGAACTGTCGCTGTTTTCGCGCGACACCATCGCGATGTCGACGGCGGTTGCGCTGTCCCACAACATGTTCGATGCTGCTGTCTACCTCGGCATCTGCGACAAGATCGTGCCGGGCCTATTGATCGGCGCCCTGCATTTCGGTCATCTTCCTGCCGTCTTTGTTCCGGGCGGACCAATGACCACCGGCATTTCCAATTCCGAGAAGGCAAAGATTCGCCAGCTCTATGCACAAGGCAAAGTGGGGCGCGACGAATTGCTGGAGTCTGAGGCAAAGTCGTACCACGGCGCCGGCACCTGCACTTT
>JAQSWC010000052.1 GCA_029266815.1 Paucimonas sp. | reverse complement strand
CGGCTATTCAAACATGATCCTCGACGACGGCGGCGATGCAACCTTGCTGTTGCATCTGGGTACGCGCGCTGAAAAAGATTTGAGCGTATTGAATAATCCGGATTCCGAAGAGGCGACCTGCCTGTTTAATTCGATCAAGAAAAAGCTCGCGACTTCACCCAATTGGTATTCGACCCGTCTCGCACAGATCAAGGGCGTAACCGAGGAAACCACCACCGGCGTGCATCGCCTGTACCAGATGCACAAGGAAGGCAAGCTGGCTTTCCCGGCGATCAATGTTAACGATTCCGTCACCAAGTCCAAGTTCGACAACCTCTACGGCTGCCGCGAATCGCTGGTGGACGGCATCAAGCGCGCGACCGACGTCATGGTCGCAGGCAAGATCGCGGTGGTGTGCGGCTATGGCGACGTGGGCAAGGGTTCCGCCCAGGCATTGCGCGCCCTGTCGGCGCAAGTGTGGGTGACCGAGATCGATCCGATCTGCGCGCTGCAGGCGGCGATGGAAGGCTACCGCGTGGTCACGATGGATTACGCCGCCGAGCATGGCGACATCTTCGTGACGGCAACCGGCAATTACCATGTGATCACGCACGAGCACATGAAAAAGATGAAAGACCAGGCGATCGTCTGCAACATCGGCCACTTCGACAACGAAATCGAGGTCGCCGCGCTGAAGCAGTACACCTGGGAGAACATCAAGCCGCAGGTCGATCACGTGATTTTTCCCGATGGCAAACGCATCATCCTGCTAGCGGAAGGCCGCCTGGTGAACCTAGGCTGCGGCACCGGCCATCCGTCCTACGTGATGAGCTCGTCATTCGCCAACCAGACGATCGCGCAGATCGAATTATTCACGAACACCAAGGCCTATCCGGTTGGCGTGTATACCTTGCCCAAGCATTTGGACGAAAAAGTGGCGCGCTTGCAGTTAAAGAAATTGAATGCGCAGTTGACTGAATTGACGGAAGAGCAGGCCGCATATATCGGCGTGAGCAAGGCGGGCCCTTACAAGGCTGATCATTACCGCTATTGATCCGTTGTTCCTGCAAACGGCGGAATCCGGCGACGTCGGTTAACGGCGGCGTTGCCGGATTCCGGCCTGCGCAGCAATACGTGGTTTGTGGCCCGTCGAGTGTTCGATGCTGTCATGGCACATGGGGAGAAACATCATGCGTCTGCTTATTGTCTGGTTAATCAATGCCGTCGCCCTGTTCGCGCTGCCTTACCTGATGAATTCGATCCGGGTGGACAGCTTTGGCGCTGCCTTGTTTGCGGCGCTGGTGCTGGGCTTGATCAATGCCCTGATTCGGCCAGTACTCGTGTTGCTGACATTTCCGGTGACGGTGCTGACGCTGGGCCTGTTCATTTTTGTGATCAACGGCTTGTTGTTCTGGCTGGTCGGCAGCTTCGTGCAAGGCTTTCATGTGGCCGGATTCTGGTCCGCGGTAGGCGGCGCAATTCTGTACAGCATCATCTCCTGGGCGTTGTCGTCCCTGATATTCAAGAAAAAATAAATGGCTTATTCAGACAGAAATTTCAGTATCGAATTCTTTCCGCCGAAGACGCTGGAGGGCACAGAAAAATTGCGCGCCACGCGCGCGCAGTTGTCGGTGCTGAAACCGAAATATTTTTCTGTCACCTTTGGCGCCGGCGGCTCGACGCAGCAAGGCACGCTGGACACCGTGCTGGAAATCCGCAGCGAGGGGCACGACGCTGCGCCGCACCTCTCATGTGTCGGCAGTTCGCGCGACAGTCTTCGCGAGATCCTTGAACGATACCGTTCGCATGGCATCAGGAGATTGGTGGCGCTGCGCGGCGACCTGCCGAGCGGCTACGGCACGCCGGGCGAATTCCGCTATGCGAACGAGCTGATCGAATTCATGAGGGCTGAAACCGGCGACTGGTTCCATATCGAGGTGGCGGCCTATCCGGAAACCCATCCCCAAGCGAAATCGCCGCAGGATGATTTGCAGAATTTCGTACGCAAGGTGCAGGCCGGCGCGAGCGGCGCGATTACACAATATTTCTATAACGCCGATTCCTATTTTCGCTTCGTCGACGACGCGCGCAAAGCAGGCGTCGAGGTTCCCATCGTGGCCGGCATCATGCCGATCACGAACTATTCGCAGCTCGTGCGTTTCTCGGACATGTGCGGCGCCGAGATTCCGCGCTGGATCAAGCTGAAGTTGGCAAGCTTCGGCGACGACGCTGATTCCATCCGCGCATTCGGTCTTGATGTTGTCACATTGCTGTGTGATCGTTTGCTCGCGGGCGGCGCGCCGGGTTTGCATTTCTACACGCTGAACCAGGCGGCTGCAACGACAGCGATTTGGCAGCGCCTCAAGCTAGGCGAATGATCCCTTTTTCAGTGATAACGAAATCCAGCGGAATATCGTGCGGCTCGGAAACAAAATCAGCCCTGCAGCACTCATAGGCTATGCCGATCGCCGTCGGCCTGGGTGAAACAGCAAGCGTGCGGTCGTAATAACCACCGCCGTAGCCCAGCCGAACGGCTGCCGCGTTGAATCCCACGCAAGGAATCAAGAGCGCTTCCGGTAACAGGAAGCGCTTTTCATTTGCCGGAACGGCAATCCCCATGGCGTCTTTTTCAAGCGGGTCGCCTGGCTTCCATGCGGCAAACCGAAGCGGCTGATATTTTGAAAGGACGAACGGGAGAGCAAGCGATACGCCTTGTGCGGAAAGCTCGGCGTACAAGTTTTGCAAGTCGGGCTCGCTGCGGATAGGCCAGTACACGCCCAACGTTCGCAGCGGTTCTGCGCGATGAAGCGCAAGGACGCGGTCGGAAATGGCAGCGTCCGATTGGGCGCGTTGAGCGGCGGTCATGGCATTGCGCGTGGCGAGCAGCAAAGACCGCAACTCGCTCTTCAGAGGACGTTTATCCACATGCTATCCTTCAAACAGGTAGTGAACACAAGCAGGATTACTAAGGTCGCAAACACCATGCAGTTCATCAAGCGCTTCATCATTGCCGCATCGTTGATTGGTTCTGCGTTCGCATTTATGCCGGTCGCACAGGCATCGCGTTCGCCTGCGAGCCATTTTATCAACGAGGATGATGTCTTCCTCGCATTGCGCGATGCCGCGCGCTCCGACGATGCCGCGCGTTCCATCGACTATGCCTCACGCCTGTCGAATTATCCGCTGTCCTCCTACGTGGAGTATTACCGGTTGAAGCCGCGCATCCGTAACCTGCCGACAGCGGAAATTCGCGAATTCCTCACGCGCCATGAGGGTGCGGCCATTGCCGACCGCCTGCGCGCCGACTGGCTGCTGGAACTGGGCCGTCGCCGTGATTGGGCGAGCTTTGACGAGCAGTACGCGCAACTGACGGGCGACGAGTTGCAGGTCAAATGCTTTGCGCTGATGTCGAAAGCACTGAAGAAACAGACTGTGGCCGACGAGGCGCGCAGTTTGCTCGTGTCGCCCCGGGATTATGGCGAACCGTGCCATTCACTGATTGCCACCCTGGCGCAATCGGGCCAGTTCACCTCAGAAGACGTGTGGGCGCAGATACGGCTGTCGGCGGAAACCGGCTATATGCCTGCGGCACGACGCCTGAGCGCGCTGACTTCTCTCGACGAGAAATCTATTGAGAGGGCCATCGAGAAGCCGGTGCTGACGGTAGTGAGGGGAGTGCGAGGCAACGTCGAAGAGCATCAGTTGTACATCATTGCGCTCGGCCGGCTGGCGAAAGGTGATGTGGAGCAGGCCGCGCACGCGCTCGCTGCATCGCAGTCCAAGCTGACGCCTGCGGAGCGGGCGCTCGCTTGGGCACAGATCGCGCTCCAGGCTTCCTACAAGCTGCGGCCCGAGACGCTTGCCGATTACTGGAGCAAGACTGCGGATGCGCCGCTGTCGAGCGAGGCCTACCAGTGGCGGGTGCGAATGGCGCTGCGCGCGGGAGACTGGGAGAAGGTCAAGTCATACATTGAAGCCATGCCGGTCTCGTTGCGTAGCCACCCCGCCTGGATCTATTGGACCGGACGTGCCTTGAAGGAAACCGGCAAGCGCGAGGAAGCGCAAAAATGGTTCGAGTCGATCGCCGATCAGGTTCATTTCTATGGCCAGCTTGCCACGGAAGATCTAGGGCGGCCTATCGTGGTGTCGCAGACCGCCAAGGCGGTGGCAGCGGCCGAACTCGTGCCGATTGCGGCCAACTCCGGTTTCAAGCGGGCGCTCAAGCTGTTCGAGCTGAACATGCGCCCGGAAGCGATCCGCGAGTGGAACTGGGAATTGCGGAAAATGAACGAGCGGGAACACCTGGTTGCGGCGGAATTCGCGCGCCGGAACAGCCTGCTCGACAGGATGGTCAACACGTCGGACCGCACCAAGTCGGAAGTGGACTTCCACCAGCGCTATCCCACGCCTTTCCAGGAGTTCATGCATCGCTCCACCACGTCGCTCGGGTTGGACATGGCATGGGTGTACGGCCTCATTCGCCAGGAATCGCGTTTCGTGATGAATGCGCGTTCCCACGTCGGAGCGTCGGGGCTGATGCAGGTGATGCCGGAGACGGCGAAATACGTGGCACGCAAGATCGGCCTCGTCAGCTTCAATCCACGTGAAGTGAACGACATCGGCACCAATATCCAGCTCGGCACCAATTACCTCAACATGGTGCTGAAAGACCTCGATGGTTCGCAGGCACTGGCTACCGCAGCCTACAATGCCGGGCCGGGCCGCCCTCGCGCCTGGCGATCGACGCTGACCCGTCCGGTGGAAGGCGCAATTTTCGCGGAGACGATTCCGTTTACCGAGACACGCGGCTATGTGAAGAACGTGTTGTCCAACGCCACTTACTATGCCGCCTTGTTCGAGGGCAAGCCGCAGTCGCTGAAAGCGCGACTGGGCGTCATCGCTCCCAAGAACCAGCAATAGATATTCCGCATAGATTTGACATGATCCGTGTCCGGAAGACGGGCACGGCTTATCATGAGCCATTCGCAATCAGGAACTGGCTCGCATGGCATACCGTTCCATACTCCTTCTCGGCGGATCTGGCTTCATCGGCCGGCATGCGGCGGCTCTCCTGTCCGCGGCTGGAAAGCGGGTGATCGTGCCGACCCGGCGCGAGAGCAAGGCGAAATTCCTGCGCGTGCTGCCTACGGTCGAATTGGTGGAGGCCAACATCCACGACGATGCGGTGCTCGCCCGGTTGCTTGCAGGTGCGGACGTGGTCATCAATCTCGTTGGGATACTTCACTCCCGCCCCGCTGCGCGCGGCAAGGCCTATGGCCCTGATTTCGAAAAGGCCCATGTCGATCTTCCGCGCCGCGTAGCGGCTGCCTGCGCAGCGCAGGACGTCCGGCGCTGCTTGCATATGAGCGCACTCGGCGCGGCTCGTGATGCGCCGTCCATGTACCTGCGCTCCAAGGCTGACGGTGAAGCAGCCGTGTTTGCCCATTCGTCGCTTGCCTGCACGGTCTTCAGGCCCTCGGTGGTCTTCGGCGAAGAGGATCGTTTTCTCAATCTCTTCGCCGACATGCAGAAGTGGCTGCCAGTCATTCCGCTGGCGGGCGCCGATGCCCGTTTCCAGCCCATCTATGTGCGTGATGTTGCCGCGGCGATAATCAGTGCGCTGGATGACCCCGCGACTGCAGGAAAAGTGCTTGAACTCGTCGGGCCGAGGATTTATACGCTGCGCGAACTGGTACGGCTTTCGGGCGAGTTTTCCGGGCATCCGCGCCCGATTTTGCCTTTACCTGACTGGCTGGCGCACGTGCAGGCCTGGTTCCTGGAGCATTTGCCTGGCGAGCCGTTGATGAGCCGCGACAACCTGGATTCCATGAAAGTGCCCAACATCGGTGGCAAGGCAACCGTTCTGCCCTCCGGTATGAAACCGGCGGCCCTTGAAGCGATAGCACCTTATTATTTGGCGCGATAAAAACCGTGCAAGGCCGTCAGTCCAGGAAAATCGGCCCGAACCGTGAAATAATCCGCTTTAATTTATTTCACCAACGGAACACGGCATGCACACCACCGCACTCGATCCGGCGCTCGCGCGCGCACTGCGCAATGCGGAGAAGTCCGGGTGGAAGCTCGTGATCGCCAACAAGAACTATTCCTCATGGTCGATGCGCCCCTGGGTGGCGATGCGGGCATTCAATATTCCGTTCCAGGAAATTGCGATCCCACTTGACCGCCCGGATACCGCGGACCAGATTGCACGCTATTCGCCGTCCGGTCGCGTGCCGGTGCTGATCGCGGGCGATGTCACGGTGTGGGATTCGTTGGCTATCTGCGAATTTGCCGCCGAGCAGTTCCCGCAAAAGCATATGTGGCCGCAGAACGTCGAGGCGCGTGCGCTCGCGCGTTCGGTATGTGCAGAGATGCATTCCAGCTTCAACGGCCTGCGTTCTGCGATGTGGATGAACATTCGTGCGCGCTTTCCCGGCAAGGGGCGCACGCCGGAAGCGCAGGCGGACATCGGCCGCATCTGCGAGCTATGGGAGCACTGCCTGGCGAAGTTCGGCCATCACGATTTCCTGTTCGGGAATTTCTCTATCGCAGATGCTTTCTTTGCGCCAGTGGTGATGCGATTCCGTACTTACGATGTAGCGCTTGCGCCTGCCTTACAAGCCTATGTGGAACGCGTAGCCAACCATCCTGCAGTAGCCCGCTGGATTGCCGAAGCGCTGGCGGAAAGTGAACATGTGGCGCACTACGACGTCTATCCGGAATGAAGCGCAGGTGTCATGAGAATCTATATCGTCGGCGGCGCGGTCAGGGATGAGCTGCTCGGCCTGCCGGTGCAGGACCGCGATTATGTGGTGGTCGGCGCCACGCCGGAACAGATGATCGCCCTAGGGTTCACGCCGGTCGGCAAGGATTTCCCTGTATTTCTGCATCCGCTTACTCATGAAGAGCATGCGCTGGCCAGGACCGAGCGCAAGACGGCGCTCGGCTACAAGGGCTTCGAATTCTTCACGTCGCCGGACGTGACGCTGGAAGAGGATCTGGCGCGTCGCGACCTGACGATCAATGCCATGGCCCGTGACGAGCACGGCAATCTGATCGATCCTTTCGGCGGCCGGGCCGACCTGCTCGCAGGTATATTCCGGCATGTTTCCCCGGCGTTTGCCGAAGACCCGGTGCGCATCCTGCGCGTGGCCCGTTTTGCGGCGCGCTTCACAGGCTTCAAGGTCGCACCTGAAACCAATCAGCTCATGCGCAACATGGTCGACACGGGCGAGGTCGATGCGCTGGTGCCTGAACGTGCATGGCAGGAAATGGCACGCGGATTGATGGAGCAAAAGCCTTCGCGCATGTTCGAAGTCCTGCGTGCCTGTGGTGCGCTGGCAAGGATACTGCCCGAGCTTGACGGTCGGTGGGGAATGTCGCAAATGAAAAACGTGCCTTCCGAGCGTGATGCCGGTGCTCACGTGATGACGGCAATTGATCAAGCCGCGCGAGGAAATCTCGATCTGCCGGTGCGCTTTGCGATACTGGTCCACGATCTTGGCAAGGGTCAAGCCGACGCCGATGCTCAAAGTACGGCGCCGTCGTCGGGAAAACAGCGCCATCGCACGCATGAGTCACCGGTCCTGTTATCGGTGGATCGTGTCTGTGCGCGTTTCAAGATTCCCAACGACTGCCGCGACCTCGCATTGATGATGGCGCGCGATCATGCCGAAGTCGACCGCGCGTTCGAAATGCGTGCCGACGCCGTGGTTTCCTTGCTCGAGCGTTGTGATGTCTTTCGTAAGCCTCAACGTTTTATCAGCATGCTGCAGGCAGCCGAATGCGTTCACCGCGGACGACCAGGCCTCAAGCAACACAAATTTCCTCAAAAAAGCTATCTGGAAGGCGCCATGCATGCGGCCAGAGGTGTAGATGCCGGCGCCGTCGCCCGAGAAGTCACAGCGCGCCTGCCGGCGCAACCGCAATGGATTCCAGAGCAAGTACGCGCTGCACGCATTGCTGCGGTATCAAGCTTCATTCACCATTTCAACATTCCTTCAAATCATTGACTTCGCGTACGTTTCTTTTACTGTTGATCACTTTTGATTGGCAGCCTTTCATTTTTCATTGCTCGTTTAGCAAAACAGTGTATGTAATAGGCCGCGCTCGTCAAGCAAATGTAAAAAATATCGCCTCTACAAAATACGATATACGTTACTATTTCCTGGCTCGGTAATGCCGCAAACAGAGTGACGATCAAAGAGGTATGACATGAGCCGGAAAGAGACATCCGCGCATGAAGGCGTGGAGCAACGCGAAGCTTCTGATCTGCTCGATCATGAGCAGCCCGAGGATGTGGCCGACCTCCTGATCGCCTATCTGGAGCAGATGGGTGTCGAGTACATATTCGGTGTGCCGGGAGGGGCCATCGAGCCAATCTATAACTCGCTGGCGCGAAGCCAGAGGCGAGGCAAGCTGCGGCCCATAGTGGCCCGGCACGAAGCGGGTGCGGCTTTCATGGCCGATGGCTATGCGCGCGAGACGGGGAAGCTCGGCGTATGCGTAGCGACATCCGGGCCTGGCGCCACCAACCTGATCACCGGCGTCGCCACTGCTTACGATAACGGCGTGCCGATGCTGGTGATCACCGGCCAGCCGCCATTGCCAGCCTTTGGCAAACGGGCATTGCAGGAGTCGGCCTGCACCGGCGTGAATACGCTTGGCATGTTCCGCCATTGCACGCGCTATAACTCCCTGGTGTCGCATCCCGAACAGATGGAGCAGAAGCTGATTGCGGCATTGATGCGCGCAACGCGCACGCCGCGCGGCCCGGCGCATCTCACCATTCCGCTGGATATTCTAAAGAGTGATTGCCCCACGCCGCACTACGATTTGCGCGCGTTGTTACAACCGCCGGCGATGATAGACGAGGCCGCGGTCGAGTCGCTGTATCACCTGGT
>JAQSWC010000051.1 GCA_029266815.1 Paucimonas sp. | reverse complement strand
CGACTATGCTGCCTTGAATCATGGTAGAGAAAGATGAAATAGTGAAAACAGGATTGTAGCGGATCAGGTGTAACTCAGCCCCATTGCCTCACGCACGTCACGCATGGTTTCCTGGGCGAGTTTGCGCGCCTTGTCGCAACCGTCGGCCACGATGGCGCGCACCAGCGAGGGATCATCCAGGTATTGCTGCGCACGCTCCCTCATCGGCTCTTGTTCCTTCAGAATACTGTCAAGCACGGGCTGCTTGCATTCCAGGCAGCCGATGCCGGCGGACTTGCACCCTTTCACCACCCACTCCTTGGTCGGCTGGTCGGAATACACCTGGTGGAACTGCCACACCGGGCATTTCTCCGGATCGCCCGGATCAGTGCGACGCACACGTGCTGGATCGGTGGGCATGGTGCGCACTTTCTTGGTCAGTGATTCCTTTTCTTCGCGCAGCGCGATGGTATTGCCGTAACTCTTCGACATCTTCTGGCCATCCAGACCCGGCAGGCGCGATGCCTCGGTCAATTTGGCCTGGGGTTCCACGAGAATGAGCTTGCGGCTGCCCTCCAAGTAACCGAAGAGGCGCTCGCGGTCAATCATGTTGAGGTTCTGCGCTTCGTCCAGCATTGCCTTGGCCTGCTCCAGCGCATCTTCCTTTCCCTGTTCTTGAAACTGTGTGCGCAACTCCATGTACAGCTTGGCGCGCTTGCTGCCGAGTTTCTTGACCGCTTCCTGCGCCTTTTCCTCGAAACCTTTTTCCTTGCCGTAGATATGGTTGAAGCGACGCGCGATCTCACGCGTCATTTCGATATGCGGCACCTGGTCTTCGCCGACCGGCACCTGGCTGGCGCGATAGATGAGGACGTCCGCCGACTGCAGCAGCGGATAACCGAGGAAGCCATAGGTGGCAAGATCGCGTTCGGAAAGTTTTTCCTGCTGGTCCTTGTACGTTGGCACGCGCTCCAGCCAGCCCAGCGGGGTCGTCATGGACAATAGCAGATGAAGTTCCGCATGCTCAGGCACCTTGGACTGGATGAAAATCGTCGCTTGCGTCGGATCGACACCGGCCGCGAGCCAGTCCACCACCATATCCCAGGTGCTGGTCTCGATGATGCTCGGATCGTCGTAATGCGTGGTCAGCGCATGCCAGTCCGCCACGAAGAAAAGACAAGGCAGTTCGGACTGCATCTTGACCCAGTTCTTGAGTGCGCCGTGAAAATGGCCAAGGTGCATGGCGCCAGTCGGACGCATGCCGGAAACAACGCGATCGGGATACATAGGCGTTAAAAAAGTAAGTACTTAAAAGGAGACGCAATAAATTGCACAGCTACGCCGGCGGCACCCATGACAGGCGCCATCCATATGTGCAGCAACTTTGTCACCAACAGAATAATCACGATGAAAAAACCGTAAGGTTCAAGCTGGGCGAAGCGATATGCAAGCCGATGCGGCAGCAAGCTTACCATCACTCTGCCGCCGTCAAGCGGAGGCACGGGCAGCAAATTCAAGGCAAACATCAGCAGATTGGCAAAGACACCAGCGCCTGCCATCTGAAGGAAAAACGGCTCACAAACCTGTGAAGCATAAAGTATGAGGTAAAAGACCTGCCACATGAAAGCCATGACGAAGTTGGCCATCGGCCCCGCAAGTGCCACCCAAGCCATATCGCGTTTCGGGTTACGGAGATTGCCGAACTCCACCGGTACGGGTTTGGCGTAGCCGAAAAAGAAATTGCCGGCTGTAGCCGCATAGACGACGATCGGAATGAGTAGGGTTCCGACGGGGTCGATGTGCCTGGCTGGGTTCAAACTCATTCTGCCCAGGGAGTACGCCGTCGTATCGCCGAAATACTTTGCCGCATACGCATGAGCCGCTTCATGCAGGGTGATCGCAAAAAGTATCGGCAAGGCGTACACCGCCATTGTCTGGATAAGCTCATTCATGCGGCGATTCTAACAGAGGGGCGGTCCTCCTTTTCCTCATGAAAACAATTCAATCGCGCCTCTTCCCGCCCGCACCACCAGTGGTTCATCGCCTGTCAAATCGACCACGGTAGTAGGCTCGAAGCTGCAGGCGCCACCGTCGATTACCAGTTCGATCTGCTTGGCCAGCGCATCGCGGATTTCCTCAGGATCCGTCAATGGCTGCTCGTCATCCGGCAGGATCAGCGTGGTGCCGAGCAGCGGCTGCCCCAATTCCGCGAGAAGGGCATGGGCAACCGCATTTTCGGGCACACGCAGGCCAATCGTCTTGCGCGAAGGATGGCTGAGGCGACGCGGCACCTCCTTGGTGGCTTCTAGGATGAAGGTATACGGACCAGGCGTAGCCGCTTTCAGCAATCGGTACTGGCGGTTGTCCACTTTAGCGTACTGGGATATCTCGCTCAGGTCACGGCACAGCAGCGTCAGGTGATGCTTGTCGTCTATGCCTCTTATGCGGCGCAGCCTGTCCACGGCGTTCTTGTCGTCGAGATGGCAGACCAGCGCATAACACGAGTCCGTTGGCAGGGCAACGATGCCGCCGCCGTGAATGATCTGAACTGCTTGCCGTACCAGACGCGGTGGAGGATTGTCCGGATGAATCTGAAAAAATTGGGTCATGAAAAAATAAACGGCGGCATTGTGTATGCCGCCGTCATGATGAACAGGAATTTGTTATCGCATTGTACGCAAAGCTTCGATGCGGGCCTCGATCGGCGGGTGGCTCGAAAACCAGGACATCAAGCCGCCGCGGCTGGGACTGATACCCAACGCCGACATCGATTCCGGCAGGTGCCCGGATTGCAGTCCGCCTAGCCGCGCAAGGGCTTTCACCATCGGCTGAGGCGAACCCATCAACTTGGCCGATCCGGCATCCGCACGGAATTCGCGGTAGCGCGAGAACCAGGCAACAATCGCGGAAGCCGCGATGCCGAACACGATCTGGCAAACCAGCACGGTCACCATGTATGCCGGACCCGGTCCATCATTGCTGCGCGAATTCAACGCCCGATCGACGACGTAGCCGACCACCCTCGAGAGGAAAACCACGAAAGTATTCACCACGCCCTGAATCAGCGTCAGCGTCACCATGTCGCCGTTGGCCACGTGGGCTACCTCGTGGCCCAGCACGGCTTCCACTTCATCGCGAGTCATCGTCTCCAGCAGGCCGGTCGACACCGCGACCAAGGCTGAATTCTTGAATGCACCCGTTGCAAACGCGTTCGCTTCACCGTCGTATATCGCCACTTCAGGCATGCCGATACCTGCGCGCTCCGACAGGCGGCGTACGGTATCCACCAGCCACAACTCAGTGGAGGATGACGGTGCGTCGATGATGCGGGCGCCAGTCGACCACTTGGCCATGGGCTTGCTCATCAGCAGAGAAATGATGGAACCGGTGAAACCGACGACCAGCGAAAACACCATCAGCATCGGCAGATTGAGTCCGTTCGCCGTAAGGAAGCGATCCACGCCCAGCAAGGACAGCACGACGCTCATCACCGCAATGACGGCGATGTTAGTCAGAAGGAAAAGAACTATACGTTTCATTGATTGGCTCCCGTGTATTGAGTCGCTGACGACGGCCCTAAGATAAAGGCTTCTTGTTGAATTTCAATCCTGAAAAGAAGAATAAAGAATCAGATTTTCCAATCGTGCCATACCGGAGTGACACTGCCCGGCAACGGAGGAAGCCGGCCGAAATCCATCTCTGACTCGCCGGGCGCATGGAAATCCGATCCGCGAGACGCAAGAAAGCCGTAGCGGTTGGCGGCCTTGGCGAAAATACCGTATTCCTCAGGCGTGTGGCTGCCTGTCACCACTTCGATGGCAGTGCCGCCGTAGGATTTGAACTCCTTGAACAGCTCGTCGAAGGCCAGGTCGGAAAACGCGTAACGGCCCGGATGCGCGATGACTGCCGCGCCGCCTGCCGCACGTATCCACGTGACGGATTCCTTCAGAGTCGCCCAGCGGTGAGGCACATAGCCTGGTTTTCCCTCGGCCAGGTAATTGCGGAAGACCTCATGCACGTCAGCGCAAAGGCCGCGCTCGACGATATAGCGGGCGAAATGGGTACGAGAAATCAGGTCAGGGTTTCCCACATATTTCAAGGCGCCCTCGTAGGCACCGGGAATGCCGGCCGCAGCAAGCTCCGCACTGATTTCTCTGGCGCGGCGCTCCCTGCCGGAACGAGTTTCGTGCAGCCCTTTAAGAAGCTCGGGATTTTTCTCGTCGATGTTCAGCCCAACGATATGGACGGTTTCACCCGCCCAAGTGGTAGAAATTTCCACACCGGCAACAAATTTCAGCCCGAACTGCTCGGCCGCCATGCGAGCCTCGGCAATGCCGCCCACCTCATCGTGGTCGGTCAATGCCCAGACGTCCACCCCCCGCGACTTGGCGCGGGCCGCCACTGCCGCCGGCGCGAGGACGCCGTCGGAAACATAGGAGTGACAGTGCAGATCGACATTTAACATGACAGACGCCTTCAGAGATAACAGGAGAATTTTACGCGCTCTGTACCGTGGGCGCGTGACACGCGGCACTTTCCGTGAGGCACCGCAAATCGAACTGGCTCAGCGTAAGGCGGCCAGTTCGGCTTCTGTAAAACCGGCAGCCAGGCGCGCGTCGGTATTGAGAGGGCCGCGAATTCTGGGGGCCTTATGACTTTCCGCAAGCTCCTCGTAGGTGCTCAAAGGATCAAGCCCGCGCTCCTTGCATAACGCGTTGTACCAGCGATTGCCTATCATCACATGCCCAATCTCGTCGCGCAGAATTACGTCCAGGATTTCAGCAGCTCTATGGTCACCCGCCTGAGCCAGCTTGTTACGTAGCGCAGGTGAGGCGTCCAGGCCCCTTGCCTCCATCGTGCGTGGCACGAGTGCCATGCGTGCGAGCACATCATGATGGGTCTTTTCCGCCATTTCCCACAGACTGCCATGTCCGGCAAAATCGCCGTAGGCAAAGCCGAGCGACTGCAAATGCGAGTCCAGCAGCTGGAAGTGGAACGCCTCTTCGGCAGCCACCTTCAGCCAATCCGCGTAATACTCGTGCGGCATACAGGCAAAACGCCATACCGCATCCAGCGCAAGATTGATTGCGTTGAATTCGATATGCGCGAGCGCATGGATCAGTGCGGCACGCCCTTCAGGGGTATTCATTGCGCGATGCTTGAGATCCCGCGGCGCAACGAGTTTCGGTTTCGGAGGTCGACCGGGAATGTCGCAGGAACCGTCCAGCAGCGACAGGGCATCAAGCGAAACGGTATCTTCCTGCCAGGAAGCATGAAGGTGGCGTACGCCGTCGGCCTTCGCATGCGGATCAGGCTCGATCAGCCAAGACAAGGCAGCCGAACGTAACTCTTGCATGCACGAAACTTCCTCGCATGCGGGCGTTGTATTCATAGGGAGCAGTTAGAATGGAGGCCATCAAGCCACTCATTCTACGAAAATCCATGGCCCTCTACCAATTGGGCGATCGCGTACCGAACATCGCCTCCTCTGCCTTCGTCGCAAATTCTGCCGATGTGATTGGCACGGTTGAAATTTCGGACAATGCCAACATCTGGTTCAATGCGGTACTGCGCGGCGACAATGAGCCTATAAAGGTGGGCGAGAACAGCAATGTGCAGGAAGGCTGCGTGCTGCACACCGATCCCGGCTATCCGCTGGACATCGGCAGAAACGTCACGGTCGGTCATCAGGCCATGCTGCACGGCTGCACGATAGGCGAAGGCTCGCTGATCGGCATGCAAGCCATCGTGCTGAACGGTGCGAAGATCGGCCGCAATTGCCTGGTCGGCGCCGGTGCGCTCGTCACCGAGGGCAAGGAATTTCCGGACGGCTCCCTCATCATCGGCTCGCCCGCCAAGGCGGTGCGCACATTGACCGAGGAAGACATCGCGAAAATGCACGCCAATACGAACAACTACGTGAAACGCGGTGCGTTTTACAAAGCGAACCTGAAGCACATAGGAAGCGAATAGGCTGATGACAGATACGCTGCAAAAATTCATGTTCCAGGAAGCGCCGGTACGCGGCGAACTGGTCGAACTCTCCGATACCTGGCAACAGGTCCAGTCCAGGCAGGCCTATCCGCCGGCAGTCAAACAGATGCTGGGAGAAATGCTGTCCGCCGCCGCCCTGCTTTCGGCCAACCTCAAATTCAATGGTGCTGTCGTCATGCAGATACACGGCGACGGCCCGGTGCGCCTGCTGGTGGTGGAATGCAATTCCGATCTGCAGATGCGAGCGACTGCGAAGCTTGCCGAAGGCGAGACGGTCGATGACGATGCCTCACTACGCGAATTGGTGAACCGGCACGGCCAGGGCCGCTTCGTGATCACGCTCGATCCGAAGGACAAGCTGCCCGGCCAGCAACCCTATCAAGGCATTGTGCCGCTCGACGGCGAAAACGTCGCCTCTGTCATCGAGAACTACATGCTGCGCTCCGAGCAGCTCGATACAAAGCTCTGGCTCGCGGCTGACGGCAAGGTCTCGCGCGGATTGCTGTTACAAAAGCTTCCGAAAGAAGGCGGCACCGCCGCGCAAGTAGAGCACGACGCTGAATACTGGAATCGCGTAGTGATGCTCGGCTCTACGCTTGGCACCGAGGAGCTGCTGAAAACGGACATCCAGACCTTGATGCATCGCCTCTTCTGGGACGAAACGTTGCGCGTATTCGATGGCGAACATCCGCAATTCCATTGCACCTGCTCTCGCGAAAAAGTGGGCAACATGCTGAAGATGCTCGGCAAGCCAGAGATTGATGCGTCACTGGCGGAACTGGGCGAGCTGAACGTAAATTGTGATTTTTGCGGACAGGGCTATCTGTTCGACTCGGTAGATTGCGCACAGCTTTTTGCTACTGAAACCACCGCCGATGCGATGAAACAGGCCTCCGGCAATCTCAAGCACTGAGAAAATCTGCCGCAGTGAACATGCGGCAGATTGCTGGCTTCCTGATCTAAGCCAACACACTTTCCGCCACGTAGACATAAAGCGGAATGCCAATCACCACGTTGAACGGAAACGTCAGCGCGAGCGGCATACCGACATACAGGGGGGCTTTAGCCTCCGGCAATGCATATCGCAACACAGCCGGCACCGCAATGTAGGAAGCGCTGGCGGCCAGCACCATCAGCAACGCACCGTTGCCCACACCAATGCCGAAGATATAGGCCAGGCCGAGCGCCAAACCTGCATGCGCCAGTGGTCCGGCCACCGCGTAAAGAAACAGCCACGGTGATGCACCCTGCAGGCCCTTGAGATTACGCGCGGCCAGCAAGCCCATATCCAGCAGGAAGAAAGCCAGCATGCCTTTGAACAGGTCGCCTGAAAACGGCTGCATCGCTATCTGCCCCTGTTCACCTGAAATGAGCCCGATCAACAGTGCACCGAACAGAAGCAGCTGCGTGCCGTCCGTCAGCGATTCGTGCAAGACTTTGCGGAAAGGTATATCCGGCAGCGGTTGCCCGCCACCGGCAGCCATCACTGCAGTGCCGCCTGCCCGAGCCACGACATGCTGCTGCCTGAGCATGTTTGCCAGCACCAGAGCAATCATGATGGCAGGTGATTCCATCAGCGCCATCGCGGCGGCCATATGCCCGCCAAAGGGAATATGGCTCGTCTCAAGGAATTGGGTAGCCGTGATGAAGGTTACAGCACTGACCGAGCCGTAGGTGGCCGCCACTGCTGCCGCGTCGAAGCTGGAAAGAATCCTGCGCAGCAACCAGTAGCCCAACAGCGGAACCATCACGGCTAATGCCACCGCGCATGCCAGACTGCTCAACACATCCCCCCCGATTCCCGTCCTGGCAAGTGCGAAACCGCCTTTGAGTCCCAAGGCCATCAACAAATACAGCGCGAGAAAGCGGGATATCTGCGGCGGAATTTCCAGGTTGGATCTGACGCTGCCGGCGAACACGCCGAAGAGGAAAAACAAGATGACGGGATCGAGAAAATTCTGCATGCAGGCTCCTGAAGAAGTTGTTGCCGCGATGCTAACCATCTCAAACAATAAAGTAAAATCGATTAATTTTATGTTTTCAATAGATACTGATCTATGAATATTACCTTTCGCCAGTTGCAGGTTTTCCTCGCTCTTGCCGAACATAAGAGCGTGACTGCCGCAGCGCGTGCCTGCCATATCACGCAGCCGACCGTGTCCATGCAACTGAAAGACTTGAACGACGCGGTGGGACTGCCTCTCTACGAACAGGTAGGAAAACGCCTGAGCCTGACGGCTGCAGGTGAGGCGCTGGTCGATACCGCACGCGCCATGAGTGACGAATGGGCATGCTTCGAACAGACCATAGAAGGGATGAAAGGCCATACCAAGGGAAGATTGCGCGTCGCTGTTGCCAGCACGGCGAAATACTTCATACCCCGCATCCTCGGCACCTTCTGCGCAAAATACCCCGAAATCGACATCGCACTACAGGTGCTCAACCGCGACGGCGTGGTCGCACGGCTGCGCGACAATGCCGACGACCTTTGCATCATGTCGATTCCACCGGAAGATCTGGACCTCCAGCGCCATGCTTTCCTGCCAAATCCGCTGGTCATGATTGCCTCCGCCACGCACCGCATGGGAGGAAAGCGAAAGCTTGCATTGAAAGACCTTGCAGACGAAGCATTCATTCTGCGCGAGCCTGGTTCCGGAACTCGCCTGGCCTGCAATGCACACTTCGTCCGCTATCGCTTCCATCCCAAGATCCGCCTTGAACTGGGAAGTAACGAAGCAATCAAGCAGGCGGTAGCTGGCAATCTTGGCATTGCCGTGGTCTCGCGCCACTCGCTGCCGGCACGACCGGAAGACGACGCGCTAACCATCCTGCGCATTGATGATTTTCCGATTCACTCGAACTGGTGGGTTCTCTATCCGAACGGCAAGCGCTTGTCGCCAATCGCATCGGTTTTTTTAGAACAT
>JAQSWC010000050.1 GCA_029266815.1 Paucimonas sp. | reverse complement strand
CACTCTGCCAGCATCGCTGGATCGGCGCCGGCAATCTGCACCGCCTTGGGTTCCATTTCGCCATCATGGTTGATGCGGCGCGACGTCTTCTCCGACGCCCACAGGCGCGGATCGGAAGCAGCCATCTCGGACACAGCGTAGCCTGCGCCGAGTTGCTTGCACAACTGGCGGAAAGGACGATCCGTCACCCCTGCCATCGGGGCGACAAATACATTGTTACGCAGGGTGTGGGGGCCAATGTTCACGAAGGATTTGGAAAAGCCGGAGAGGCGCTATTTTAGCGCCACCTGTGGCTATCCGACGAGAGAGCAGCCGGATCAACGTAAACGGGCTTTACACTGGACTCGACGCGATAAGCGGAGACTGCGGCAAGAAATGCTGCAGGGCACAGCCTCACACAGTATGCACCTGACCGTTCGCCAGAGACACGCGAACTGCGCCTGACGCAAGAATTTCACAGGAAATGATTTTCTGTCCGCATATGTGGTTATGGAATTGGTTAAGCAGGGATTGCTTCGCTTCACTGTTCGCAATCATCGTGTTACCAAGGTAAGGGCCATCATGATCATAAAAGATATGTTTTTGCATTCCGCATGCAGCAGAGATCAGTGCATGGCGGACCATTTTCTTCGCCTGCGTCGCTTCGTCACTGGCAAGGAAATATGACCTAGCTGTTGCGGAAGAGGCTTGCCAACCTTGCTCGCTAATCAAAAGCGGCATGGATTCCGGTACGCCCGCACCAATCACAAATTTGCGCACAGCCTGAATCACTGCATGCAATTGGGGAGGAGCCGTACTTCCGTCTACTGTGGTGTCGTAAGGATGAAAAGCAATGGCGTCGCACCAGTTTCGCCCATACCCCCCCTTGCTATCCGGTGCGTTTAAAAATGTCGTTACCTGGTTGTCCTTTGGATGCAATGTGCCTGTAAAACCCGGCGATATTATCTTTACGGAAGAATCGATTGACTTAGCGGCCTGATACGCTGCCTTGGCCATTGCCGCCATATCCGATGACTGCCCCCAGAAGAACGCTTGAAGTACATGGCAACGCAATATTCCTGAGCCGCGGGAAACGGTAATGGCACTACCGCCCTTTGTTGCCGATATGGAGAATTGAGTGCCGCTAATGGCCTTAACAAAATACGGCGTTCCTGTCTTCAGTCCGGTAGGCAATGTACCGGTCGAGGTAAAAAAGACTTGATCGCCGACGGCTAAAGGCAGGCCGGTATTGGTACCCGCGGATTCTGTAAATTTCCACGTGAACATCTGCCCTGAAAAAGAACACTCACTATTCCCACGAAAATTGGGTTCGTTCCAAACTTCCAAATATCGGATCGGTGCAGGAGATCCAGCGTAGTTATAACGCGCTATCAAGGCCTTTACGAATAAAGCCAGATCTTCAGTATTGGCGACAGGCGCCGATGGCGCCACACCGCCCTGCGACATGATAAATGGTGCGCGCGCAGCCCAAGAGGGGGTCCCGTAAATCGTAAAATAAATATCACGTCCTGCAGCGGCATGAGTCTTAATCACGAAGTCAAGTTCTTGCCACACGCTGGGAGCCGAGGCATATATTCCTTGTGCTGTGGACTGACGCGTCGGATTAAGATTCAACCAACGGAATCCGTTCGGTCCATTGCCGAAATAATCGTGCGATCGCCATGTGCCAAAAGAAAATTTTGGTGCCGGTGAAACGGTGCCGGCACGGTTAGTGGGCCAATAATGAAAGTGCATACCCAGAAACTGCTTCGGAACAACCACTCCCGAGCCGACGGGAATAGTTTGCACAACACTGTCAACGGCTGCCGCAGCCTTCTGCGTACCGATCAGGCTATAGAGCGAACCAAGCGCTAAGGCCTTTGAAGCCGAAGTCAACGATTTTTTCAGGAATTTCCTGCGATCAATTGATTGGCTCATAGTGGATACACTTAAATTATTAACAAAGCGGTAAAGCTTTAAATTATTTCCGCAAAGAAACATGCTCTTTATAGCACAAATAGTTTCAATGGGGAAATAATTAGCTGCTTACTTGACCTAAGTCTTCCCGAATAGACCTAGTATCAAAAAACGGGCCAGATACGGCACCGTGACTTGCACATCGCAGTAATAAAGATTCGCGTGCAGTCGCACGAGCTGAGAGGGAAGTGGAGGGACGGGTCTACAATTTAACCAAAGGCCCCAGGGCCTTCTTTATATTGTCAATCTCGGAACATAATTGCTACGTACCGAGTTTTTAACCAAGGATGGAGTTCGTTATTCAATACTCTTGTCGATGATGCCTGGAACCTATCTCGAAAAGACAGTGGCTTCGCGGAAGGCAAAAGGCAAAATATCAGGAAGCGACGAGCTCGCGCTGATATCACCTCCGTAATCTATGAGCGGCTAGTTATTTACCTGTCGAGAAACTTTTAATGGATTTCGTCCAACGTACTGACATCCAAGTGGCTAATATCGCCCCATTGGAGCAGATACAGGCGACCTTCCTTCCAAACCAGTCGGTTAATTGCTGCATTCGAGATATCAAAATGTCTTGGCGCACAGAGGTCCAAACCAGAAGCGGCTCGATAAAGACAGTCCAATACGCCTCCATGCGTGACGATTGCCAGCTTATGAAAATTGCCGTGTACCAGGTCAGTCACTGCATTGACAACCCTGTTGAAGAATTCGCGCAAGGTTTCTGCATGCCCATGTATTCCAGGAGGAAATAGCGCATCGGCTTCACGTGCCCGCCAAGCCGAATAGTGACTAGGATAGCGGACGCGAATTTCTTCATGAGTCAGCCCTTCAAATGCACCGAAGCGACGCTCCCGTAAACTCCTCTCAATCCGCACAGGCAAACCCTGTATCCGGGCAATGGCTCCCGCAGTTTCATAAGCGCGCTGCAAATCGCTGGAAAAGACTGCATCGAACCTTTCGTTCGCCAGGGCATTTGCCACCTCGCAAGCTTGTTTCTCACCCGTTGCATTAAGCGCGATGTCGATGTTGCCTTGAATGCGTTTATCGATATTCCAAGAGGTCTCGCCATGGCGAATCACTACCAGCTCTATAGTCAAAGTGTCACCTTCGGATTCAAAGTGTAGCGCGCCGTGATAGAGGCCTGAGCAAGTACGTGGTTAAAGATTGCATCTTTCACCTGTTGGGCCGTGAAGGAACCTTCCACCTGTACTCGCTCTATATCAAGTGCATACAGTGTGAAAACATAGTGATGGGGGATCGAATCATTCCATGGCGGACATGGACCGTCATAACCGAAATAGTCGCCCGCCATATCACCGTCATCCGCAAACCAGCCGGTATAGTCGTTCAGTCCTTGACGCGCACCGTGCAATCCTTCCACTGCCGGGCCACGTTTGCCGTGTGGGGTCACGCTTTCACTGAATTGCCCTTCACCAATCTCTTTCATGTGCGTCGGCAAATCGATCATTACCCAATGAATAAAATCCACGCGTGGCAACGTAATCGACACAGTCTTTCCCTCCTGATTCACGTCATCTCCGCGTGACGGGACATCGGGGTCGTGGACGATCAATGCAAATGACTTTGTTTCCTCCGGCGCGTCACTCCATGCCAAGTGAGGATTGCGGTTTTGCGAGAACTTTACATGCGTTGCCGGATCGATCACGCAAAACGCAAACTCGCCGGGAACGACGCCGCCGTCCTGCAAAGAATTGCTCCAGAGCTTCATGTCGACTCCTCAAGAAAACGCTATTGTGGCGGCAATGGATTACACAGCTTGGGCCGGCGTCAAAGGCGGTTTGACTTGCAGCCAGAATGTCACTGGCCCGTCGTTGGTCAGGCTGACTTTCATGTCGGCACCGAAGCGGCCGGTCTCGATCCTGCCATGCAGAGTTCGCGACTGCGCCACGAAATAATCAAAGAGGCGTCGCCCCTCCTCTGGCGAGGCTGCAGGCGTGAATGAAGGCCGGGTTCCGGTTCGGGTGTCTGCAGCGAGCGTGAATTGAGGCACCAGCAGGATGCCGCCGTCAATATCGGCCACACTGCGGTTCATCTTGCCGGCGTCGTCAGGAAACACGCGATACGACAACATTTTCTTCAGCAAAGCATCGGCTTCTTTCTCGCTGTCGCCACGTTCTGCGCAGAGGAGTACCAGCAATCCCCTTTCGATGGTACCGATGCATTCACCGTCCACCACCACTTCGGCGCGCGATACGCGCTGCAGCAAGCCGATCATCCGAGCCTCGTCAGGCCAGCGTGACGCGTGCGAACTTGCGCTTGCCGACCTGCACGACGAAGGTGCCGGGCTCCACTTTCAGGCCCTTGTCACTGATTGCCGCACCGTCGATGCGGACACCGCCCTGCTCCACCATGCGCAAGGCTTCGGAGGTCGAAGCGCACAGGTTGGCCTGTTTGAGCAACTGGCCGATGCCGAGCGGCGCCCCGGAAAGGCTCAGCTCGGGAATCTCGTCCGGAATGCCGCCTTTTGCACGGTTGTTGAAATCCGCCAGCGCCTCTTCGGCCGCCTGGCGAGAATGGAAACGTTCCACGATTTCCTGGCCGAGCAGCACTTTGATATCGCGCGGATTGCGCCCGCCCTCGACTTCACTCCGGAATTGTGCGATCTCGGCGAGTGACCGGAAGGACAACAGCTCGTAATAACGCCACATCATCGAATCGGAAATGCTCATCACCTTGGCGAACATCGTGTTGGCCGGCTCGGTGATGCCAATGTAATTATTCTTCGATTTCGACATCTTATCGACGCCGTCCAGGCCTTCCAGTAGCGGCATCGTCAGGATGCACTGCGGCTCCTGACCGTAATCCTTCTGCAGCTCGCGGCCCACAAGCAGGTTGAATTTTTGATCAGTGCCGCCGAGTTCCAGATCGGATTTCAACGCGACTGAGTCATAGCCCTGCATCAGCGGGTACAAAAATTCGTGCACGGAAATCGGCGTGCCGGCCTTGAAGCGCTTGGTAAAATCGTCGCGCTCCAGCATGCGCGCCACGGTATAGCGGGCTGAAAGCTGGATCATGCCCCGCGCGCCAAGCGCATCGCACCACTCTGAGTTATAGCGAATTTCGGTCTTCGACGGATCAAGCACCAGGCTGGCCTGGTTGAAATAGGTTTTCGCGTTTTCCTCGATCTGCTCGCGGGTCAGCGGCGGGCGCGTTGCATTGCGTCCGGAGGGATCGCCGATCATCGAGGTGAAGTCACCGATCAGGAAAATCACGTTATGGCCGAGGTCCTGCAACTGGCGCATCTTGTTAAGCACCACCGTATGGCCAAGATGCAGGTCGGGGGCCGTCGGATCGAGACCGAGCTTGATACGAAGCGGCTCGCCGCTTTTTTCAGATCGCGCCAGCTTTTGCGCGAACTCCGATTCGATCAACAGCTCCTCGCAGCCCCGTTTCACGATAGCAAGTGCTTCCTGCACAGAAACGGAAAGTGGAGGCGAGTTATTGTCCTGCTGCATTGATGATGTGGCGCTCATGGGCTTGATGAGGAAGATTAAAGGGAAGACTGGAAATTCTCTTACTATCTGTTGGTATAATCGCCGCTCCGTTGCAGGCAGGCATCTTTTCCTGCGGGAGTTGTCCGTGCAATAAGAATAGCTGGAACAAAGACCGCGAATTTTAACGTATTGCATGTTCTCTCTTTATAAATTCTCCAACGTCGAAGCAGCCTGCAAGCTGCTACTGGGCAGCTCACGCAAAACCCGCGTGATCTCCGTGTCGGCACTCTTCCTTGCGGCCTGCGCTTTCGGCGCGGCAGGCGTTGCGCCGATGGCTCCAGATCCCGCGGATCTTCCGGTGAAATCGGTGTACGAAGAACTCTCGCTGCCGCAGTTGTCGGAGCAAATCGCTGCCCTCTCCAGGCACGAAGCCATTTATGTCAGCGAAGAGCGCATCCGGCCGGGCGACACGTTGGCAATCCTGCTTGGGCGCCTCGGCGTGAATGACGAAGCAGCGGCAAGCTTCATCAAATCGGATCCGATCGCCCGCACCATCATGCAATTGAAAGCCGGGAAGCGCGTACAGGCCAAAGTCTCCGGAGGCGGCGAGCTGGAATGGCTGAGCACAACGGCGACTGAAAACCGCGACAGCCCCCCGGTTACGATCACGGTCGTACGCGAAGACGGCAAGCTGAAATGTTTTGAAACGCCGGCCTCACTTGATCGCCATGTGGAAATGCGCACCGGCGAAATCCGCTCATCGCTATTTGCCGCGACCGATGCGGCGCAGATACCGGATACCGTAGCCGCGCAACTGGTCGACATGTTTTCGACCGATATCGATTTCGCATCCGACCTGCAACGCGGCGACCGCTTCAACGTCGTCTACGAAACCTTCTGGCAGGACGGTGATTATGTCCGCTCCGGCCGCGTACTGGCGGCGCAGTTCAGGAACGGCGGTAAAACTTATCAAAGCGTCTGGTTTGACGATCCGTCGCTGAAGCAGGGAGGCGGCTATTACAGCTTCGACGGTAAGTCGCTGAAGAAAGCCTTCCTCAAATCGCCACTTGAATTTTCCCGCATCTCATCGGGTTTCTCGATGCGCCTTCATCCTATTTCCGGCCGTTGGAAGCAACATAAAGGTGTCGATTTCGCGGCCGCCGCAGGCACGCCGATACGCGCGGCTGCGGACGGTGTCATCGACTTCGCGGGTGTGAGTGGAGGCTATGGCAATCTAGTCGTCATCAAACACTGGAACAATATCTCTACGGCATATGGTCATATGCGCGGTTTTGCCAAGGGTATCCGCCGCGGCGCCAAGGTCAGCCAAGGAGAAGTGATCGGCTACGTCGGCTCGACAGGCTGGTCGACCGGCCCACATCTCCACTATGAGTTCCGCGTCGCTAACCAGCCGCGCGATCCCATGAAAATCAAGCTTCCGAGCGCTGAGCCGCTCGTCGGCGCTGCGTTGCAGAAATTCCACGCGGTGGCTTCCGAGATGGCGCACAGGTTCGCCCTACTCTCTCCGCCTAAAATCGAAACGAAGCTCGCGGCTTATCAATAAAGAAACCGGCATCAAGCCGGTTTTTCTTTTTGTGCGAAGGGCCGGTACAATCGAAACACTCCCTTCATTGCCATTCCCATGAACACTCATACCGCTACGCTTTGCATCGGCCTCATGTCAGGCACCAGCCTGGATGGCGTGGACGGCGTGCTTGCTTCCTTTTCCAATGAAGATCACAAGCCGATCCGCACCTTGGCTGATGCCTACATTCCCTTCAGCGCCGAGTTGCGTGCGGCGCTGATGGCCTTGCAGTCGCCGGGAGAGAATGAGATTCACCGGGAAGCACTGGCTGCGAACGATATCGCCCAATGCTATGCCTCTTGCGTCGACATGTTGCTAGACAAGGCCGGCATTTCTGCTCAAGACGTCGCGGCGGTGGGCTCGCATGGTCAAACCATACGGCACCGACCGGAGCTGGGATATACCCGGCAAACCAATAACCCGGCACTGTTGGCTGAGCTGACAGGCATTTCGATCATTGCAGATTTCCGCAGCCGCGATATTGCCGCCGGCGGACAAGGTGCGCCGCTGGTGCCGGCATTTCATCGTGCGGTCTTTGAAAGTCCCACCGAAACCCGTGTCGTGGCCAATATCGGCGGCATTGCGAATATCAGCGTTCTCGACCATGGCACTGTTGCAGGTTTCGATACCGGCCCTGGAAATGTCTTGATGGATTTGTGGATCGGCCGTCATCGTGGGCAAGCTTATGACGCCGGCGGCGCATGGGCGGCCACCGGAAAGGTGCATGAAGGTCTGTTGCAAGCCTTGTGCGCGGAGCCGTACTTTGCCTCACCTCCGCCGAAAAGCACCGGGCGCGACTTGTTCAATGCGCGATGGCTCGATCATAAATTGTCCGCCTTCCCGGCACTCGCTCAGGAAGACACACAGGCGACACTGACCGCCTATACGGCCCGCACCTTGGCAAAAGCGATTGCTGAGTATGCAAGGGATGCAGCTGAAGTTTTTGTGTGCGGCGGCGGCGCCTACAACCCCCTCCTGCTGCAACTGCTGCAAAAAGAGTTGGCGCAGGCAGGATGCACTTGCAAGGTTGCCACAACCGATCGTCTTGACGTGCCGCCCAATCATGTGGAGGCCCTGGCTTTTGCATGGCTGGCGCATCGCCACATCATGAAACGTGCGGGAAATCTGCCGGCGGTGACTGGTGCTGCCGGCGAACGCATTCTCGGCGCGCTTTATCCGGCTTAAGACTGAGGCGAATACGAGACGTAAAAAAAGCGCAGGGCTGCCTGCGCTTTTTTATTGCCAAATCCAGTCAGTTCATCATGCCGAGAAAGACGAACCGCAACCGCACGTGGTGGTTGCATTCGGGTTCTTGATGACAAACTGGGCACCTTCCAGATCATCCTTGTAATCGATTTCCGCGCCCACCAAATATTGGTAGCTCATGGAATCGATCAGTAATTGCACACCGTTTTTTGACATCGTCGTGTCGTCTTCATTGACGATCTCGTCGAAGGTAAAGCCGTACTGGAAGCCGGAACAACCGCCGCCCTGCACAAACACGCGCAATTTCAGATCAGGATTACCTTCTTCGGCAATCAACTCGGCAACCTTGGCTGCCGCGCTGTCCGTAAAAAGAATCGGTGCGGGCATTTCGGTAACGGCATTCATGTCAACTCCAAACAAAAAACTGGCAAGCCTTCATTATAGGCCTGAGATGAGAATCAGGTATTCGACGATGCCAGTTTCAGGACAGGCTCTTCAATGTCGTCATGGCTGAGTTTCCCGGCGACTACTGCTCCGCCATGCATTTCCAGCGCTTTGTAATGCACATCTCCAGTTATGCGGGCGCGTGGCTGTAATTCAAGTAGTTCTGATGAATGAACCGGGCCGACGATCTCGCCGTTGACCACCAGATGCGCCACGCGCACTTCACCTTCCACCTTGGCATGCTCGGAAATGACCAGCATGCTGGGCTCGTCCCCATCGGCGATTACATTGCCCTTGACGTGCCCGTC
>JAQSWC010000049.1 GCA_029266815.1 Paucimonas sp. | reverse complement strand
ACGGGTCATGTTTTTAATTATCTTCCTTTCCGTCGGCAGCCTTGCTGTAAAGGAACTGGCTGATCAGACTTTCCAATACTACGGCCGATTGAGTCATCTTGATACGATCTCCCGCAGCCAGATTGTTCATATCGCCGCCTGCTTCAAGGCCGATGTATTGTTCCCCCAACAGTCCGGCCGTCAGGATCTTTGCAGAGGTGTCTTTGGGGAAACGGTATTTGGTGTCGATGCTTAAGGTGACGACCGCCTGAAAACTCTTGTCGTCGAAACTGATGTCCGTAACACGCCCGACCAGAACGCCGGCGCTTCGGACGGCAGCGCGGGATTTCAATCCGCCGATATTGTCAAATTTTGCGGTGACTGCATATGTCTGGTCCAAGGTGAGTGAGCTCAGGTTTCCTGCACGCAGCGCCAAGAACACCATTGCGGCGGCGCTAATGAGTACAAACATGCCTACCCACAAATCCAATGCCTTTCGTTGCATGATTCGAATACCTTTATGTTTTTAAACAGCTGCCAACTTTTTGAGTGACGTGCGCGTCAGGAAAACATCAGCGCGGTCAGCAGGAAGTCCAGGCCCAGTACCGTCAACGATGCGATTACTACCGTCCGCGTTGTTGCTCGGGCTACTCCCTCAGGCGTAGGCGTTGCGCCATAGCCTTCCAGCAATGCGATAAAAGTCACTGCAATACCGAATACGACGCTCTTGATAACACCATTGACCACATCATTCCACAAGTCTACGCCCGCTTCCATTTGCGACCAGAAGGTGCCTACATCAATACCCAACATTTTCACGCCAACAATGTAGCCGCCGAGGATACCGACTGCGCTAAATATTGCCGCCAGGCCTGGCACCGCAATGACGCCGGCCCAGAATCGAGGCGCTAGCACGCGTTGCATGGGGTCGACCGCCATCATGGACATGGCAGAAAGCTGTTCGCCGGCTTTCATCAAGCCGATTTCTGCCGTGAGCGACGTGCCTGCTCTTCCAGCAAACAGTAAGGCGGTCACCACCGGCCCCAGTTCGCGTATCAGTGCCAGCGCAACGAACCGTCCTACCATTTCTTCGGAACCATATCCGCTCAGGATGTAGTACCCCTGCAAGCCCAGCACGAAACCCACGAAGAGCCCGGAGACAGCGATGATGACCAGCGAGTAATTACCGATGAAATGTATCTGGGCAGTGACAAGACGAAGTCGGCGCCACAGGCTTCCCGAGGCGAACAGCAACTCGATGAATGAGCGTGCGCCGAAGCCTACGTCCGAGATCTTCCGCCGGACTACGCGCCCAAAAGCAGCAATCAAATCCAATATCATTTCGGCGCCTCCAGCCCGAGGTCGCTTGCCAGCGACTTGCCGGGATAGTGGAAGGGCACGGGCCCGTCCGGTTCGGCGTGCACGAACTGCTTTACATAAGGATCGTCGGAAGCCAGCATGTCCTGCGGTGTGCCGTGAGCCACGATTTTCCCCTGCGAGAGGAAATACACATAGTCGGCGATCAGGAAAGACTCGTGCACATCGTGCGACACCAAGATCGACGTCGAGCCCAACGCATCGTTCAATCGCCGGATCAAATTGGCCGTCACGCCCATTGAGATCGGATCGAGGCCGGCGAAGGGTTCGTCGTACATCACGAGTTGCGGATCCAGTGCGATCGCGCGTGCCAATGCCACGCGGCGGGCCATGCCGCCCGATATTTCACTTGGCTTGAGCTTGGCTGCATTGCGCAATCCCACAGCATGCAGTTTCATGAGCACCAGGTCGCGCAACAGCGGCTCCGGCAGCTTCGTATGCTCGCGCAAGGGAAAGGCGACGTTTTCGAAGACGCTGAGGTCAGTGAAAAGCGCGCCATGCTGGAACAGCATGCCCATCTTGCGCCGCAGTTCAAATAGGGAACGCCGACCCAGGGTCATGACGTTTTCACCATCAACGATGACGGTGCCGACCTTGGTTTTCAACTGGCCGCCTATCAGCCGCAGGATAGTGGTCTTGCCGGAACCGGAACCGCCCATTACAGCAATTACCTTGCCGCGCGGAAAACTCATATTGAGTCCCGTTAGGATCGGACGGTCGCCATAACTGAAGTGCAGATCACGGATTTCGACAAGGGCGTCGGACACGGCGGTGGCAGGAAAAAAGTAAAACCGAGATTGTAGTGCACTTTCAACAATTTCACCTTGGAAACAAGGGTCAGGCAAACTCTAGAGCCACGGTTTTCTCGAATTCAGTCCGGGTTGCTTCCGCGATCTGTTCATACATGGTGTTATTAAGGTCCAACGCAAGCCACGCGGTCTGCGACACCGCCGGTACCGGCTGCCCGCCTTCCGGCGTGGCGAGTTGCTCTGCCAGCGCGTTGGCCACATGTACGATCGCCGCCAGGAATCCTGCCCCTTGCATATCCGGCTCGTGATGAGCCGCGATGGCAAGCCGTATGGAATCTGAAAAATTCCAGTGGCTAGCAAGTAGCTCACCTGCCTGAGCATGGTCCATCTGCAACACCTCGCGCTCAGCCTCAAGCAACGAACATTCGTTCTCACGAGCGTAAGCAATCGTGCGTTCATAGTCGTCCGGCACCGCAGTTACCATGGCGAGACGGCCAATATCGTGTAGCAGGCCGGCGGTATAGGCGTAGTCGGCGTGCAAACCCTTGTGGTGGGCGAGCCTGCCGGCCGCAAAGGCCGCAGCCAAGGAATGCCGCCAATAGAGTTTCCAATCGAATCCCGCGCAGTGCCGATTGGGAAAACATCCGGAAAGCGCCGCTGTGGTGATGATGTTGCGCACATTTCGGAACCCGAGGAGTGTGATTGCCTGCTGAAGCGTCGTCACCTTTATCTGCGTGGCGAAATAAGGAGAATTCGCCAGTCTCAGCGTCTTCGCCGTCAAAGCCTGATCATGCGATACCTTGGCGGCCAGTTCTTGGATGTCAGCATCCTCATCGTCTATCCGATTCAGCAATTCCATCACCACCGCGGGCGGAGATGGCAGATCCTGAACTGCCTTAATCAACTTGGTGAGGTGAAGAGTGGACATGGCTTTTTCCTTTTCCCTTGCGCGCCAACCGGATCACCCTGCCACCGGCAGAGCTACGCGCCCTTGCGCTTTTTGGGCTTCCCTGCATGGTAATGCGCATAGTCTTGCGCCACTTTGAGAACGAACTGCTTGCTGTCCGTCGGAAGACGGTCCAGCGCCGCCGTGATGCGCCGCGCATAGACGAGCGTTTCCGGCTGACGCCCCCCGCTGTCGATATGCTCGAAGAACGCGGCCACCGGAATATCGAACACGTCCGCCATCTCGACCAGCTTCTCCACGGTCGGAATCATTTTTCCATTCTCGATGCGGGAAATAGTCTCGGGCTGCAGCTCCACCATTTCGGCGAACACCTCCTGGGTTAAAGCGCATGCCTTTCGGTTGGCCAGAACAACCGCACCGATTTGAATCGCCAGATCTTTATTTTTTTGTCTTGTTCTTGCCATGCCGCACCTATTTGCATGATGCGCATGGTCGGTTCATTTCAAATGCTTAAGAATGATTTAAATATCATTTAGAATTGATATTAATGTCAACCTCTATGTTCACATCTGAAATCCGCATTGCAATGCCTACGTCATTAAAAATATGAAAAAGCATCTACCGGAAGACTCCGCGCCAGCCCCAACTCGGACGAATACCCGCAGAGATCACAACAGCTTCTTTATTGCGGGTCTGCAACGAGACCCGGCAATACTGGCGTTCCACCTGTTACGGCCGGACTGCGCACGAGCTCAGAATCGACGTGACGAAGCAACAGAAGCGTCATCTCTGTACGAACCGGATTTCCTCGTGCGAACGGCGCACGCTGTCTACATGGTGAAAATCGATTCCGGCGGCTTGTCACTCACCGATGGGCACGTACAGCATGAATTGAAGCAGGCAGCATTGCGCTGCACGCAAATTAACCGGATAAATCCAAGTTCGCGGAGCGCCCTGGCCTGGCACTATGTTCTGCTGTTGGAGCAAACGCTTCGCGATTGGCTCGCCTCGGGGAAATCCGCAAGCAATCTGCTGGCCTTTGCCAAACTGAGAGAGCCGTAAAAAAACCTGCCGACCGTTTCCGGTTCGGCAGGTTTGATAAGCATACAGGCTTAACGAGGCAGTACCGACGATCCCATCAGGTACTCGTCAACCGCGCGAGCGCATTGGCGGCCTTCGCGAATCGCCCATACCACCAGCGACTGGCCGCGACGCATGTCACCCGCTGCGAACACCTTGTCGACCGACGTCTTGTAGCAGCCTTCGCCGTCGGTCGTCGCTTTCGCATTGCCGCGCGCATCCTTGTCGACACCGAACGACTCCAGTACCTGCTGCACCGGCGATACGAATCCCATCGCCAGCAACACCAGATCGGCCTTCAGTTCGAACTCGGAATTCGGCACTTCGCTCATCTTGCCGTCTTTCCATTCGAGACGGGCGGCAATCAGTTTCTCGACCTTGCCGTCCTTGCCTTCGAGGCGCTTGGTCGCCACCGACCAGTCGCGCTCGCAGCCCTCTTCATGCGACGATGAGGTGCGCAGCTTGGTCGGCCAGTAGGGCCAGACCAGCGGCTTGTTTTCCTGCTCGGGCGGTTGCGGCAGCAGTTCGAATTGCACGACCGATGCAGCGCCATGACGATTCGATGTACCAACGCAGTCGGATCCCGTATCGCCGCCACCGATGACAACGACATGCTTGCCGGTTGCCATGATCTGGTCTTTCACCTTGTCGCCGGCATTGACCTTGTTCTGCAGCGGCAGGAATTCCATGGCGAAGTGAACGCCCTTTAACTCGCGGCCGGGAACAGGCAGGTCGCGCGGCAATTCCGCGCCGCCGGAAATAACGATGGCATCGAAATCCTTCTTCAACTGGTCCGGAGAAATGGTTTCCTTGGCCCAGTTGTAGACACTGGAAGGGAAATCCTTGCCGACGAAGACGCCGGTACGGAAGGTCACGCCTTCAGCCTTCATTTGGTCAACTCGGCGGTCGATCAGGAACTTCTCCATCTTGAAGTCGGGGATACCGTAACGCAGCAGGCCGCCGACTCGGTCGTTCTTCTCGAACAACGTGACGTCATGGCCGGCACGCGCCAGTTGCTGCGCCGCCGCCATTCCCGCAGGGCCGGCGCCGACGACGGCAACTTTCTTGCCCGTCTTGTGCGCCGGGATCTGCGGCTTGACCCAGCCGTTTTCCCAAGCCTTGTCGATGATGAAGTGCTCGATCGACTTGATGCCTACCGGCTCCTCATTAATGCCGAGTGTGCAGGCGGCCTCACACGGCGCCGGGCAGATGCGGCCGGTGAACTCGGGGAAGTTGTTGGTCGAGTGGAGGTTGTCGATCGCTTCCTGATAATTGCCGCGATAAACGAGATCATTCCAGTCGGGGATGATGTTGTTGACTGGGCAGCCGTTGTTGCAGAACGGGATGCCGCAATCCATGCAGCGCGCGCCTTGGACCTTTGCCTGGTCGTCGGACAGGTGCATGACGAATTCCTTGTAATGCTTCTTGCGTTCCTGCGGCGCCTCGCTTGCTTCCTGCAGGCGCTGGTATTCCATGAAGCCGGTGACTTTTCCCATGATGTTCCTCTAATCTTATCCCTGTCGTACGCAACCTCCCTCCTGCTCGAGAAGGGAGATTAGTCGCATTGATTACGCTGCGATTTTTTCCTTCTTCGCCGCCTTCGGTGCATTCAACTCGCCCAGCGCCCGCTTATACTCCGTCGGGAAGACCTTGACGAACTTGCTGCGCGAATTCTCCCAATCATCCAGGAGTTGGCGCGCACGCGTGCTGCCGGTGTACTTGAAGTGCCGCTCGACCAGGCCCTTGAGGATTGCCTCGTCGGTTGCCTGCTGGCCGCCGCGCTCCACCGCATGCCAGATCGAGCGATCGACAGTCTTCTCCTGCTCTGCGCTGGACAGCACGTCATCCAGAGCCACCATTGCCATGTTGCACTTCTTCTCGAAGTCGCCGTCAGCATCATAGACATACGCGATACCGCCCGACATGCCGGCTGCGAAGTTACGGCCGGTGCCGCCCAGAACAACCACGGTGCCGCCGGTCATATACTCGCAACCATGGTCACCGGTGCCTTCGACGACAGCGGTCGCCCCCGAGTTACGCACGGCGAAACGTTCGCCTGCCACGCCGTTGAAGAAGGCTTCACCGGCAATCGCGCCGTACAGCACGGTGTTGCCGATGATCATGTTCTCGACCGCGCGGCCGCGGAACTCATTGTTTGGACGTACGATGATGCGGCCACCCGAGATGCCCTTGCCGACGTAGTCGTTGCCTTCGCCGACCAGGTCCAGCGTGATGCCGCGCGCAAGGAAGGCGCCGAACGACTGGCCCGCCGTGCCGTGCATCTGGATATGGATCGTATCGTCTGGCAAACCTTCATGGCCATACTTCTTCGCCACTTCGCCGGACAGCATGGTGCCGGCAGTGCGGTTGACGTTCTTGATCGGCGAAATGAACGAGACCTTCTCGCCTTTCTCAATTGCCGGCTTGGCTTGCGCAATCAGCTTATGGTCGAGCGCCTTCTCGAGGCAATGGTCCTGCTCCAGGACCTGGTAGCGCGGCTCGGAAGCCGGCACGTCGGGCTGATGGAAGACCTTGGTGAAATCGAGACCCTTGGCTTTCCAGTGCCCAATCGCCTTGGCCTTGTCGAGCAGGTCCGAGCGGCCGATCATCTCGTCGAACTTACGGATACCGAGTTGAGCCATGATCTGACGCACTTCCTCGGCGATGAAGAAGAAGTAGTTCACCACGTGCTCGGGCTTGCCCTGGAACTTGGCGCGCAGTGCAGGATCCTGTGTCGCAACGCCGACCGGGCAAGTGTTCAGATGGCACTTGCGCATCATGATGCAGCCTTCGACGACCAGTGGCGCAGTGGCAAAGCCGAACTCGTCGGCGCCGAGCAGCGCACCGATCACGACGTCGCGGCCGGTCTTCATCTGGCCGTCGGCCTGTACGCGGATGCGGCTGCGCAGACGATTGAGCACGAGAGTCTGCTGCGTTTCAGCCAGGCCGAGTTCCCACGGCGAACCGGCATGCTTGATCGAAGACAGCGGCGACGCGCCGGTGCCGCCGTCATGACCGGCGATCACCACGTGGTCCGACTTCGCTTTCGCGACGCCGGCGGCAACGGTGCCCACGCCGACTTCGGATACCAGCTTTACCGAGATAGAGGCTTTCGGATTCGCGTTCTTTAGGTCGTGGATCAGCTGCGCGAGGTCTTCGATCGAATAGATGTCGTGGTGCGGCGGCGGAGAAATTAGGCCCACACCTGGCACCGAGAAACGCAGCTTCGCGATGTACTCGGAGACCTTGCCACCCGGAAGCTGGCCGCCCTCGCCTGGCTTTGCGCCCTGCGCCATCTTGATCTGGATCTGGTCAGCCGAGGTGAGGTACTCGGTAGTCACGCCGAAACGGCCCGACGCCACCTGCTTGATCTTCGAGCGAAGTGAATCGCCTTCCTGCAGCGGAATGTCGGCTTCGATACGGCCTTTGCCGATGATCGACGCCAGCGTCTCGCCCTGCTTGATCGGAATGCCGCGCAATTCGTTGCGATAGCGCGCATCGTCCTCGCCGCCTTCGCCGGTGTTCGACTTGCCGCCGATGCGGTTCATCGCAATGGCCAATGTCGCGTGCGCTTCAGTCGAGATCGAGCCGAGCGACATCGCGCCAGTGGCAAAGCGCTTCACGATGTCTTTCGCAGGTTCCACTTCCTCGATCGAGATGGCTTTAGCTGGATCGAATTTGAATTCGAACAAGCCGCGCAGCGTCATGTGACGCTTGGACTGGTCGTTGATGATTTGCGCGTATTCTTTGTAGGTGTTGAAATTGTTCGCGCGGGTCGAATGCTGCAGCTTCGCAATCGCATCCGGCGTCCACATGTGCTCTTCGCCGCGGATACGGAAAGCGTATTCGCCGCCAGCGTCGAGTGCGTTGGCCAGCAACGGATCATTGCTAAAGGCCAGCTTGTGCAGGCGCAGCGCTTCCTCGGCCACTTCAAACACGCCAATGCCTTCGACGTTGGATGCGGTGCCCTTGAAATATTTGTCGACCAGCGCTTTGTTCAAGCCGATAGCTTCGAAGATCTGCGCGCCGCAATAGGACATGTAGGTCGAGATGCCCATCTTGGACATTACCTTCATCAAGCCCTTGCCGACCGCTTTCTGGAAGTTGTAAACAACCTTGTCTGCCGTGAGGTTACCCGGCAGGTCTTTCGCCATCTCGACCAGCGTATCGAGAGCGAGATACGGATGCACGGCTTCCGCGCCGTAACCAGCAAGCAGCGCGAAGTGATGTGTCTCGCGCGCGGAACCGGTTTCCACCACCAGGCCGGTGGAGGTACGCAAGCCCTTGCTCACAAGGTGCAAGTGGATTGCGGACGTCGCTAGCAGCGCGGGAATCGCGACATGATCGGCATCGATCTTGCGGTCGGAGATGATCAGGATGTTGTGGCCCGATTTCACTGCATCGACGGCCTTCGCGCACAATGACGCCAGGCGCGCCTCGATGCCTTCCTTGCCCCAGGAAACGGGATAGCAGATGTTCAGTTCATGCGATTTGAACTTGCCGCCGGTATGCGCGCCGATGTTGCGTAGCTTGGCGATGTCGGCGTAGTCGAGTACCGGCTGCGACACTTCGAGACGCATCGGCGGATTGATGTTGTTGGTGTCGAGCAGGTTCGGCTTGGGCCCGATGAAGGACACCAGCGACATCACCATCGCTTCGCGGATCGGATCGATCGGCGGATTCGTCACCTGCGCAAACAACTGCTTGAAGTAGTTATAGAGTGGTTTGTACTTGTTGGACATGACCGCCAGCGGCGAATCATTGCCCATCGAGCCCACGGCTTCCTCGCCGTTGGCGGCCATCGGCGCCAGCAGGAACTTGGTGTCTTCCTGGGTGTAGCCGAAGGCCTGCTGGCGGTCCAGCAGCGACACTTGCGGCTTGGCCTCTACC
>JAQSWC010000048.1 GCA_029266815.1 Paucimonas sp. | reverse complement strand
TGAGAAGGAACGACGATGACCGTTGGAAGCTATGAAACCAATCTCGAAGGCGAAGGCTTGCGCATCGGCATCGTGCAGGCTCGCTTCAATGAAGATGTCTGCCACGGCCTGCTATCCGCCTGTCTGGCAGAACTGAAACATTTGGGAGTGGAAGACGAGGATGTGCTGCACGTCACTGTGCCAGGTGCGCTCGAGATTCCATTGGCACTACAGAAAATGGTGGAGACGGAGCAGTTCGATGCGCTGATTGCCATCGGCGCGGTGATCCGCGGCGAGACCTATCACTTCGAACTGGTGTCCAACGAATCTGGTGCCGGTATCACGCGTGTCGGGCTCGATGCAGGCATTCCCATCGCCAATGCGGTGCTGACCTGCGACACCGATGAGCAGGCTGAAGCGCGTATGGTCGAGAAGGGCACCGATGCCGCACGTGTTGCAGTGGAGATGGCCAATCTCGCGCTGGCGCTCGAAGAGCTTGCCGACGCGACCGAGGAAGAACAGGAATGAACGAGAAATCCGTACACGCAAACCCGATCAAGAACCGCACGCCGCGTCATCGCGCGCGCGAGTTCGCGTTACAGGGTTTGTATCAATGGCTGCTGAACAATGAAGATGCAGGCGCGATCGATGCGCACATGCGCGCGGCGCACGGTTTCGACAAGGCCGATGCCGAGCACTTCGACGCGCTGCTGCATGGCGCGATCAAGGATGCGCCAGCATTGCGCGGCGGCCTGTCGCCGCTGATAGACCGGCCTATTGACCAGCTTTCTCCCGTCGAGCACGCAGCCCTTCTGATCGGCGCCTATGAACTCAAGCACCATATCGAGATTCCCTACAAGGTGGTGATCAACGAAGCGGTGGAATTGACCAAGTCTTTCGGCGGCATCGACGGCCACAAATACGTCAACGGCGTGCTCGACAAGTTTGCCGCGGGAGCGCGGCCAGACGAAGTGGCTGCTTCCCGCAAGTCTTGACGGATATTTTCAAGGCGCCCATGCGCTTCGATCTTGCTTCCCGGCTGGACCACATAGCGCCTTTCCATGCAATGGAAATCGCCAAGCTGGCGGCTGGCCTGGAGGGGCAGGGCAGGCATCTGATCCACATGGGCATAGGCGAGCCGGATTTCACTGCACCGCCGCCGGTGCTGGAAGCGGCGGCCCGCGCACTTTCCGCCGGCCTGACCCAGTACACGGCTGCAAGCGGCCTTCCTGCGCTGCGCGAAGCCATCGCCGCGTACTATCTGCACAGTTACGGCGTCACCGTCTCTCCCTCGCGCATCATTGTCACTGCAGGCGCTTCGGGCGCTTTGCTGCTTGCGTGCGCGGCATTGGTCAATCCGGGCGATGAAGTGTTGATGCCCGATCCCTGTTATCCCTGTAATCGTCATTTCGTCGCGGCCTTCGAAGGGCGGGCGCGGATGATTCCAAGCGGGCCGCAGGAGCGGTTCCAGTTGTCGGATGAGATAGTGCGCTCGCAGTGGGGCGCAGCGACACGCGGCGTATTGCTGGCCTCGCCGGCCAATCCGACCGGCACCTCGATTGCAGCGCATGAGCTGAGCGCAATCATGCATACGGTGCGCGAGCGGGGCGGCTTCACCATCGTCGACGAGATCTACCAGGGCCTGAGCTATGATTCGCCGCCTGTCACGGCCTTATCGCTTGCCGACGATGCCATCGTCATCAACAGCTTTTCCAAGTACTTCGGCATGACAGGCTGGCGTCTGGGCTGGATAGTAGTGCCCGATGCCATGACCGCTGCCGTTGAAAAGCTGGCGCAGAATTTTTTTATCTGCCCGTCGACGCTGGCGCAACATGCCGCCTTGGCCTGTTTCAGCCCCGAGTCACTGTCCATTTTTGAAGAACGTAGAGCGGAGTTCGCCCGCCGCCGTGCCTACATCGTGCCGGCGCTGCGCGGGCTGGGTTTCGACATACCCGTGATGCCGGACGGCGCGTTCTATGTTTACGCGGACTGTTCAAGCCTGACCGAGGACACCGATGTTTTCGCCCGTCGCATGCTGCAGGAGGCCGGTGTGGTCATGGTGCCGGGGCTGGATTTCGGCACGCATGAGGCGCAGCGGCGCATCCGCGTTTCATATGCCAATACCATATCGAACTTGCAAGAGGGCATGGCACGCCTGCATCGCTGGATGCAGAGCGCTGCGCCTGCGTAATTCTTCCTGTCGAGATTCTCAAAGTGTTGCGCGGTATGCCTGGCGAGGGCCATTCCGTCGACAAGGCACGGCGAATCCGTCATCATCGGATTACAAGCCGAGGAGAAATGCAGGTGCAAAACAAGACACAGGTCGTTGCCGGTTCGGCATCAGGTCAGGATGGCGACAATGACACCGCGAAAAAGCGCGCGCAGTTGCTCGACAAGATCAGGTCCGACAGCAATCTGCCTGCAATAGGCGCGGCTGTTTCCAAGGTGGTGCAGGTCGCGTCGGCCAGCGATGAAGCGGTACGCAACCTTGCGCAACTGATTCTCTCTGATGTGGCGCTCACGCAAAAGGTGCTGCGGGTGGCAAACGCTGCCTGCTTTCGCGTCCATTCCGGCACGCCGATCACCACGGTCTCCAAGGCTATCTTCCTGCTCGGCTTTGAAACTGTAAAGACGACCGCCCTTGCAATGATGCTGGTGGACGGCATGGCGGGCAGCCGCGGAAAGAACGTGCGCGGCGAACTCGTGCATGCTCTTGCTGCGAGCATGATGGGACGTGAACTGGCGAAACGCAGCCAGTTCCGCGATGCGGAAGAAGCCGCGGTGGCGGCACTGTTCAAGAACATAGGCCGCCTGCTGCTGGCAGCGCATGATCATGCATCCTATGCAGAGATCAACGAACAGATTGCGCATGGAACGGCGCCTTCATTGGCGGAGATGCGCGTGGTCGGCTGTTCGCTCGGTGCCCTGGGCACGGAAGTGCTGCAGGAATGGCAGATTCCCGAAACCATCGTGTCCGCGCTCGATCCCTTGCCCGGCGGCGCGTTGAAGACGGCAAAAACCCGGCAGGAGTGGATACAGCAGGTCGCGGCATTCAGCCATGCAGCCGCAGGAGACGCAGATATTGACCAGCAATGCCAACTGGGTGCAACCGCCGGCGCCCAAGGCCGGCTTTGCACCGCGCGATCCGATCAGGAATGCAGCGCAGGAAGCGGCGCAGGGGAATGATGAATTCGACTTGCCGGATGACCTGTTGATGTCTTCTCCGTCCGCGCTTCCGCTGCAAACGGACCAGCGCCATCCGAGCGGAAAACCGGTGAATGCGCGAGACCTTCTGCTGGCCGGCATGCAGGACGTGACCGAGATGATGGCATCAGGGCGCTGCAAGGCGAACGACCTGATCATGCTGGTGCTGGAAACGCTTTACCGGAGTCTGGGCTTCCGCTTTGCCACGATTTGTCTGAAGGACATCAAGAGCGGGGAGTATCGCGCGCGTATCGCGCTCGGCGAGAATAATGCGGCACGGCAGGCTCAGTTCTGCTTTCCGTCGGTGGCAAGCCGAAACCTGTTTCATCTCGCCCTCGAAAACGATGCCGACCTGCTGATCTCCGATGCGGAAGAGCCTAAGATAAAGAACCTGATTCCCCACTGGCATCGCACCTTGCTGCCCGATGCCCGCAGTTTCATCGTGCTGCCACTGGTCCTGCAAGGCAAGCCGATCGGACTGTTCTATGCCGATCGCACGCAGCCCGCGCCGGAAGGCGTGCCGCCGGATGAAACCGCGCTGATCAAAACGTTGAAAAGCCAGGTGCTGACTGCATTGAACACGCGTTAGTCTCAGAATGGGTTACGGCTTTGCCTGATCTGCCTCGCTTATCCGCATGCATCCGCCGCGTGCACCTCTTCATGCAGCAGCCGTACTTTCGCTTTCGGCTGCGACAGGGCCTTCACCAGTATCCTGTAGCTGTCATGGTCGAAGGCAGGCCGCGACGGCATTTCATAGAGAAGCCGGTGCAATTCCTCTTCCGAGCGCGCCGTCCCCAGGCATACCCAATTGTGGATCACATGCACGTCATGGAAATCGCCGCTGCCGCTTTCGATCAGCCCGATCGGGCCGGGGTAGGGCCAGGTCTTCACGCGCAGTGAGGCCAGCGCCGCTTCCAGACGTGCCTGGTGCAGCGCTGCCGGTTCATGTCCGACGCAGGCGCCACGGCATTTGCGAAGCTGGTGGCCGAAACACGGCTTGCCGTGCGAAGCGCGGTTTTCCAGGTCCAGCATCACGAGGCAGAGGTTGTGCGCTTCCGCCAGTTCGCGCAGCATGCTTTCCGCCTTTCGGCGCGAGCTGAACAGACCATAGAGACGATCCGCAGCACCGAAATCCTGTTGGCTGGCATAGGTGAGCATCGGAACCAGATGACCCTGCGGCGCGGGCTGCAACTGCCAGGCGCAAAGATCCTTTTGCCGGCGCAACACGCGGTTGTGGATGGGTTGCAGTTCCTTCACCAGCTTTGCCTCCAGCAGCAGCGCGCCGGTTTCCCCGGCGGTTTCGCGCCACTCCAGGCGTCGTATCTGCTGCGAGAGCTGGAGTTCCTTGTATTGGTTGTCTGCGCTGAAATGGGACATCACCCGCTGTCGCAGATGAACACTCTTGCCGACATAAAGAAGAATGTCTCGTTCACCGTAGAACAGATAGACACCGGGCGTGTCGGGTATGTCATCCAGCACTTCGGGAGCGATATGGGTCGGCAGGCTGGATCTTTGCAGAAGAGGCTTGATTGCCGCATGGAAGATATCCGGATCGATCTCTTCCTGCACGCGGTTCCAGAATTGCCATAACAGGTCCGCATCGGCCAATGCGCGATGGCGTACATCGCTCACGAGCTTGTGCCGCATCACCAGCGCATCGAGATTATGCTTCGCTTCTTCAGGAAAAAGTTTGCGCGATAGTTTCACCGTGCACAGCACATCGCAGCGCAGCGTGTGGCCCACTTCCTTGAACGCATTGCGCAAAAAACCATAGTCGAAGCGGGCGTTGTGCGCGATGAAGATGCCGCCTTCCAGGCGTGCCAGCAGCTCTTCCGAAATCATTTCAAAAGTGGGCGCATCGCGCACCATGTCGTTGGAAATGCCGGTCAGGCTCTGGATGAAAGGCGGAATTGAGACGCCGGGATTGATCAGCGTCGACCAGCGCGTGACACGATCCTCGTCCACCTCGACAAGGCCGATTTCAGTGATGCGGTCGACAGCAGGATTGGCGCCGGTGGTTTCAAGATCGATGAAGACTAGCTTGCCGTAATTCGTCATGGCTTATAGGGCCACGCGAATCGGGTCTTGTGGCAATCAGGTCAATGAAAAGAGTCGCGCCCATTGTACTGTATGGGTACACAGCCATTGACCATGATCAAGCCGGTAGGTTCAGAGCGCATTGGTGTTGAAGGTATCGCAATCGCGGACTTCGCCGCTTTGCAGGCCACGCTTGAACCACGCGACACGTTGCGCCGACGTGCCGTGGGTGAAGGAATCGGGCACTACCTGGCCCTGACCTTGTCGCTGAAGGGCATCGTCGCCGATAGCTGTGGCCGCATTCAGTGCCGATTCGACATCGCCGGATTCGATGATGCCGCGCGCCTGGTTGGCATGGAAAGCCCAGAGTCCGGCGAAGCAATCCGCCTGCAATTCGAGACGCACCGACTGCTCATTTGCCTGTTTCTCTGAAAGCCGGGAACGCGCCTGATGCACTTTGCCCGAGATACCCAGCAGATTCTGCACATGGTGGGCAACCTCATGCGCAATCACGTAAGCCTGGGCAAACTCGCCGGATACCTGAAAGCGTTCCTGCATGAGGCGATAGAAACTCAGGTCGATATAGACATTCTGGTCGGCCGGGCAATAAAAAGGACCGGTCGCCGATTGGCCTGTACCGCATGCCGTCTGCGTCATGCCGGAGAACAAGACCAGTTTCGGCGGAGCATATTCGCCACCCTGCTGGCGGAAAAGTGCGGTCCAGGTATCTTCGATGTCCGCGAGCACGGTACGGACGAATCGGCTTTCCCGGTCGGTTGCCGGAGGCTGGTTGCTCTGTTCGGAGGCAACCGGCATGCCGCCACCGCCCAAAAGATTCAGCACAACGGCAGGGTTGATTCCAAAGAAATAGGAAGCGATCAGGGCAATCACTACGCTACCTATGCCGATCGAGCCGCCACCAATACCGATGCCGCGGCGATCTTCCACGTTGCTGCTTTCCCGATTACCTTCCCAGCGCATGCCCACTCCGTCACATTGAGCACTCGATGAAAGTGCGATAACTTTATGACATACACAGAATGCAATGGTTGCAGAGCACCTTTTGTATCAAGCAGGAGCAGATCAGGGGACGATTCCGTATTACTCGGATAACGTCGTTGCCTGCCTGAGCCAGGAAGCAAAGGCTTGATGCAGATCTTCCTGGCTGAAGGAGCAGCTTTCTTCGGTAAACATGCTGCCGGTTTCCAGCCGAACCAAGAGGTTTTCCATGACTTCCAGGTAGCGAGTCGGCAATGAGGCCAGTGCCGGCTTCTGAGTACGCCATACGGTACAGAAAACGGAAATGCTTTGACTGCCCATGCGCAGCTCATCCAAGGCGCGGGACATGGATTGCAGGGCAATGTGTTTCATGGATTATGGAATAGATTGCTTGTTAAGCGCTTCTTATCAAGATCTGCATAAAAAAACCGCCGGTGTGCGGCGGTTTCATATGGATCGTCAGCTATGTTTTCAGGCTGCCATTTCCGCGATCAGTCTGGATTCAAGCCGTTGCACTACTTTCTGGACATTGTTAAGCGAAAACAGATGGCCGTACGCAAGCGCCATGGCACCGCTCTTCACGATTTCCAGCAAAGCGCTGTCTTCCAACTCGGCGAGCTTCCCTTCATCGATCAGGGAAAAACCGTCAAGCCCGAATTTCTTGCCGTTAGGGCCATTTATATCCATGGTTTGAGGCACCAGCAGCCCATGTTTTGCCAGGATGGAAGTCAGTTTCATCGTATGCTCTGCGCTTGCATGAAAATGTTGAAGGAGTTCTACAGTCCCTTCAACATGAGCAGAGGCGGACCCATCCGGATTGAAGAGTTCCAGCCCTTCGGTTTCATTGAATCCTGCATAGTCCTCGTCGATTACAACGACGGCGTTTTGTTCTTTTTCTTCTTTGTAAAAAGCGAAGGGGTAGCATCTGACAAACATTGGAATATATTGAGCATCCCAGCCGCCGTTTGCGTCAACAAAAAGGTTCTCCTGCTCACGCACTCCCAGCATGACCATTGGAACCATGCCTCCGCTTCCGTCCGGAGCAAAGACGATCGGATATTCGGATGCGACAGAACCAATCTCGGCAGCAGTGACAGGCACCGAATTAGCCGTGCTCGCATAGGCGTAGCCTCCGGCAATCGGTTTGACGCGAAGATTGCGATGGGTTTCTGTGCTCAAGGGGACAGGTTTTTTATAGAACAGCAAAATCGACATAAGCGTATCCAGAGTATTTGTTGAAATGCAGGGCATCCAGCACGGACCGGGCAGATCGCGGCCTGCGGCAGCCCGCCATTCTAGCACTGCAGATGCCGGCTAAAGCGATCGAACATTGCGAGCCGCTCGCTGGCGGCTATATAAAGGCGGGCAATTTTAAGGCTGGCTATTGAACGACTCTCACCGCTGATTTCGATGCAGGAAAGCAAGGCTGTCAGCCGTTGACCGCCACCTGATCCCGACCAGCTTCCTTGGCGCGGTAGAGTGCAGAGTCGGCCGCCGAAATCAGGGCTTCCATGCTTTGCCGTGCGCTGAGGCAGGCCACGCCGAAAGACGCGGTGATATGCGGCAGGGGTTTGCGCATGTCGGCAAATACTATCGATTGCCTCATTTTCTCGCACAGGCGCTGGGCTACCATTTCGGCGCTTTTCAAATCCGTACCGGGAAGTATCACCATCAATTCCTCACCCCCGTAGCGGACGGCGAAGTCGGTGGGACGCAGCGCGGTGCTCAGGACTGTTGCCGCAGTCTGCAGGGCGCTGTCGCCGAGGACGTGGCCGTAGTCGTCGTTGAAGCGCTTGAAATGGTCGATATCGATCATCACGACGGACAGGGGCCGATCGGTCCGTTGTGCTTCGCCCACCAGGGCTGGGAAATTCTCATTCAACCAGGCGCGGTTCTGCAATCCGGTCAGACCGTCTGCCATCGACAATTGCCGGTAGAACTCGCCCAGGCGCTGGCGTTTGCGCAACTGCGCATTAGCGGCTCGGATGCGGAACGACAGCAGGCGCAGCAGATTGCGCGCCACATTGTTCGATTCGTCGATGATGCGCCACAGCTTGGCGGAGGGTATGACGAGCACCCGGCTGTCTTCCAGGGCTTGGACGGTTGCGGTGCCCGCTTCCTCGTCGAGCACCGACAACTCGCCCACGCATTCCCCGACATGAATCCGGCTGACGCTGCCATCTCCTGTTGCCGTGTCATTGGCAGCCATGCCGAGCGCACCCTCCAGCACGATATAGAGGCAGGTACCCTGGCCGGCGTTTTCCGTTAGCGTTTCTCCGGCAGCGACATCAACCACTGCGCAGTCTGCCAATAGCGGCGCAATGGCTGCTTCGTTGGCATGCTGAAAAATCTGGAGATTGCCGATCTGGCAGCCGGTATCGGAGAAGCGGGTCATCTTGATCGAATGCTCATTCTGTCATTGAGCAAAGGATACAGGACAAATCGGCGAAAAATGACATCATTGCCCGCATTCCACCATGCTGGCCGCATACTCCGCCACGTCTTCCAGAATGGCTCGTGCGGGTGGATGGGCGTCCTTCATCAATCCGCTGATCCCTTGACCTAGGGACGCGAAGGTGCGTGAACCGCCGGCACCTTTTACCAGACGGTTGCAGCAGTGCTCATGCCAGGCGCGCTGTTCATCGGCATCAAGCGAGTCCGGGAAATTGCGCGCCCGGTAGCGGAAAAACAGCTCCCCCAAGCGCGCGTCATCAAACGTTGGATGTAAGCCGGTCAACGCATCGGCGCCTAAGTTTTTCAGGCGATCAAGGCGACGCCTGTCGTTCTGGCTGATGAAGCCGCCATAGAGATCTTCGTCGACATCCACGTCAGTCTCAGCCGGGCGCCGGAAGACCTCACGCCAGATATCCACGAGCGTCTCATTCAAGCCGCATGAGGCGGCGATATCGGCATTTCGCAGTGCAAGCTCCATATCGATTCCCCAGCGCTCGGCCGTGGCGGCCGGCAGCGTGTCGAGATTGCGGATCACGATGGGTGACTTGTTCAGATGGATAGTCTTGATCGGAAGCCGACTTATTCCTTCAGGCAGTTCCTCGCTGCGAGTGAACATGCGCAGGCGGATCGTGTCGGCATCGAGCGTGCGCAGCTCGCTTGGATCGTATGCCAGATCCCAGACGATGACTTCGTTGCGGTTCACCGGATGCGTGCCTAGCGGCCATACGATTGCAAGGCAGCCCTGTTCCGGCGCAAACATGCCGGAGATATGCAGCAGCGGGCGCTGCCGCGGCAAGCCGATCTCGTCCATGACGCGGTCTTTTTTTCGCAGCGAGAGGCAGAAGTCGAAAAGCCGTGGCTGCCTGCTCCTGATGAGCCGCGCAAGCGCGACTGTGGCGCGCACGTCGGAAAGGGCGTCGTGGGCAGCCTCGTGCTGCAGGCCATTGGCTGCGCTCAGGTCTTCCAGACGGAAGCTGGCCCGCCCTTCGGCGTTTCTCGGCCACTCGATGCCTTCCGGGCGCAGCGCATAGGCAGTGCGCACGACGTCGAGCAGATCCCAGCGGCCGCACTGGTTCTGCCACTCGCGTGCATAGGGATCTATGAGGTTGCGCCAGAAGAGAAAGCGCGTGAACTCGTCGTCGAAACGGATCGAGTTGTAGCCGGCGCCAATGGTGCCCGGCTGTGCCAGCGCCTGCTCTATGCGTGCGGCGAACTGGTATTCCGGTATGCCGAACTTGATGCATCGCTGCGGTGTGATGCCGGTGATGAGACAGGAAACGGGATCGGGCAGATAGTCCGGGCTCGGCCTGCAGTAATGCATGATGGGCTCGCCGATTTCATTGAGCTCGGTATCGGTGCGCACTGCGGCAAACTGCGCAGGGCGGTCCCGCCGCGGTTGAGCGCCGAAAGTCTCGTAGTCGTGCCAGAGGAAGGTGGTCGGTGTCATCAGAAGTGAAAAGCGTCGGATCGGCCGCTCAGAAGATGCGGCTCATTTCCTGGAACTCGAGTTCGGTCTCGCGGAACACATGCATGTAGTCTTCCGTGCCCAGGCCGACGCCGTTCCAGGCCACGAGCGATACGGGCGGCACCAGGTCTTCCGGTGCATGTGAAAAATCGAGCGCATGCGCAACAGCGTTGGCGACATTGATCAGCGCCGCAAGCGAGCCGCCACCCATCGAATCCGGTTCGTGATGGCCGATGATCGCATGCAGTATCGGATCGGAGAATTGCCAGTGGGTACCAAGCGCATGGCCTGCCAGAAGATGGTCGATGCCGAGCACAGTGCGTTCCGCATCGAGAAGGTGGCAGTCATATTCATTGCGATAGTCGAGCGCTGCTTCGTATTGATGCGTGAACCGCGTCACCAGCACCAGCCTTCCGATGTCGTGCAGCAGCCCGGCGGTGAATGCCAGGTTCTGGTTCAGGTGCAGATGGCGCGCCAGTACCCTGGCACAGGCCGCCGTGCCGATGGAGTGCCGCCAGAATGCCTTGAAGTCGAAACCCCGGCAAAGATGATCGGGAAAAGTGCCTTCCATGGCTGCTGCCAGCACCAGATTGCGCAGGGCATTGATGCCGACCACCGAAATAGCCTGATGCAGGGTGGTGACCTTGGACTTGGCGTAGTAGGACGAATTGGCGAAGCGCAGCGCCTTGGCGGTGAGCGCCTGGTCGCGGGAAATCTTGTGCGCGAGTTCGGTGGTGTCGATATCGTCCCGGTCGATGCTGTTGAGCAGATCCGTGACGACAGCGGAGAGCGCGGGCAACTGCTGTATCTCCTCGACCACCTCGTCCAGATGGATTTTCTGCACGACTGAAGTGATGCCGGAATCACTCATCGACGTCACATAAACGATAGTGATAGATGCATTGCTTCAGCAGATCCGTCGCTTCTTCGGGAGAGGAGGGATGGCGGAACAGGGCGGCCAGCCTTTCCTCATGGACTGCCTCTTCCTGCGCCGATTCGTCCGTAGAACCTTCCTCGTTTACGACCGACAGGACTGACACATGATGTCTTTGCAGCGACGCGATTACAGCGTTCGACAAGGTCATGCCCTTGCGCAGCAATACATTCCCGTGTGCATCAATGACATCGTCAGCCAGCATCATGCCCTCGTGTGCATCTTCTAGGAAAACCGGACGAAAGTTACTGGACATGATTTGTTGCAATCAGAGCAAGGGCAATAAGGAATGGCAAGTTTTTCTCAGTATAGGGGGCTTTTATTAGGAGCGGCATTCCAGAATGAAATCTTTATGTGTTTCAAGATAAAACTTTCACATCTTTGAAACGGTCAATCTGTTATTAGTCCATTAATTGAGTTAACGATTACTTAGCAGAAGCAGCAATAAGACGAATTCACCATGCGTTGTCCACGTTGCGAAACAGAAAATAATATTCACGCACGCTATTGCAGCGGCTGCGGGTTGCTGCTCAGTTCGGCAAAGAGCGGAAGCGTGCCCGAAAGGACCGGAGACGCTTCGGGTCAGAGACCTGATTTGGCCGAGCCGGGGGTAAAAGCGTCACGCGAGCCTCTGCATGCCGAGCGCAGGGCCAACGTGCGGAAGGCTGCCCACCAGGCCGCCGCCCCGCTGCGCCGCAACGAAAGGCGTCGCGGCGGAGACAGGCGGGTCGCCCAGCGCCGAGAACCTTATCTGCATGAACGAACCGGAGCGGCCGCGCCGGTATTGCCCGATGAGGAAAACTATGGCTATCCCGCAGCGGGCCGGCATAAGGGATGGTGGCTTGCGGGCGTGCTGCTGCTATTGGCTATAACGGGTGCGGTGGTTGCATTGCTGGCTTCCAACCCGAAACAAGGCATGGCGATCGTCAACCAGGGTGCAGAGATGATCGGACTGGAGCGACAAGAGAGCGAATTGCCGAAAGAGGCGCAATTCGGCACCAGCGTGGAGGAGCTGCCCTATGGCGGCACACCGTCGGTAACGAGGGA
>JAQSWC010000047.1 GCA_029266815.1 Paucimonas sp. | reverse complement strand
AGCCGCACCTGACGCAGTACCTGAACGCATTCGGCGTTACGCCGGTGTTCCGCTTCGACCTGAAAGAACCCGGAGGCCTCTACGCGGAAGGCGGGCTTGGCGTGCGCTACCTGTCGTCGCTGTATGACGGCAACGACCGTCAACTATCCACCCGTTTCCAGTTCGGTTCGCTGGCCGGCATCGGCTACCTGTGGCACAACCTGGATCTCAAGCTTCAGGTTGAACATGTATCGAACGGCGGCATCAGGAAACCGAATCACGGCGTGAATTTCCTGACGTTGAGCGCCGGCCTTCGTTTCTGATTTCCCGTTGATCTGAAAAAAATAGAGCAGCAGCGCTACTTGCGCGATTGCTCCACAATATTGGCGATCATGGTCACCAGCTCGGACGGGTCGACCGGCTTGGTCAAATGCCCGAGAAAGCCCGCACGCAGCGCCTTGGTCCGATCTTCCAGACGGCCGAACGCCGTCAGCGCAATGGCCGGTACCCGGCCGCCGCGCTCCGGCCCGAGTGCGCGTATGCGGCGCAGCAATTCAAATCCATCCATGCCGGGCATGCCGATGTCGCTGACGAACACGTGCGGCTTTTCGCGCTCGGCCAGCAGCAGCGCCTCTTCGGGCGAGCTCGCACAAATCACTTGCGCATCGCATTCCACCAGCAAGCGCTGGAAGAGATCGCGCGCATCCGCCTCGTCGTCTACCACCAGCACCTTCACATCGGTAAGATCGAGGATCTCGAACTGGTGCGCCACGGGCAATTGCCGTGCATCGAACAGCGGCCCGGCATTCCTGCCTGCGCCTTCCGCATCCATCACCGGCAGTTCCACCGCGAAAGCGGCACCTGCGCCTTCTCCGGCGCTGTGCACCGACACCGAGCCGGCGTGAAGCTCCACCAGATGCTTCACGATGGACAGCCCGAGGCCCAGGCCGCCAAAGCGCCGGCTGGTGGACGAATCCGCCTGGCGGAAGCGATCGAATACATAAGGGAGGAATTCCGGCCTGATGCCGATGCCGGTGTCTGTCACGGCAATGGTGATGTGCCCGCCATGCTCTTGCAGCGTGACGCAGATCCGCCCCTCGGCCGGTGTGAACTTGATGGCGTTCGACAGCAGGTTCCACAGCACCTGCTGCAGCCGTCCTGCATCGCCGCATACCAGGGCAGCGCCGGCATTGAGTTCCGTCTCCAGCCGGAGCCTTTTCGCTTCGGCTGAGGGCCGCACGGTTTCGAGCGCTGCCTCGACGAATGTCACCGGATTCAGAAGCTGCAGGTTCAACCCAATCTTTCCTGAAACGATCCGGCTCATGTCGAGCAGGTCGTCGATCAGTTGCACCTGCACCCTCGCATTACGCTCTATGGTGTCGACTCCTTTCCGCAGATCCGCATCGCTGATGGCGCCGCGGCGCAGCACCTGTGCCCAGCCGAGAATGGCGGACAGCGGCGTACGCAGCTCATGCGACAGCGTTGCCAGAAATTCGTCCTTCAATTCGCTCATGCGCAGCGCTTCGCCGCGGGCATGGCGCTCGCTCTCCAGCAACTCTTCACGTTCCTTCGCCAGCCATTGCGCCGCTTCGTAGAGCTTTGCATTGTCGATCGCGATGGCAGCTTGCGCGGCCAAACCAGCCAGCAGGCGTTCGCTGCGCGCGGTAAAAACACCCGGTTCCGGATGGCCGAAAAACAGGCCGCCTATCGTCTCGCCAGAACGCGAAGTCACGGGAATCGCCAGGTAGCTGCGCACAGGCAGGTGGCCGGCCGGCATGCCATGATGCGGAGCCCACTGCCCGTAGCGCGGGTCGGTCAGCACGTCGTCGCAGCGGATGATGCCTTCGCCACGGAAGGTGGGGCCGAACATCGCCGTGGCGCGCGGATGACCGAAACGCTCGAAAGCCTCGCGGGGCGCACCCGACAAGGTGTACAGAAGAAAGGCCTCGCCATCCTCGTTGACGCTGTTATAAAAGAAGGCGCCGAACTGCGCACCGCTAAGGCGGGTCGCTGCATCGGTCACGCTCTGCAGCAGCGATTGCAGGTCAAGCTGGGACGCCAACATCGCGCCGGTGTGATGTATGGCTTCCAGCACCCGGCTCTCTTCCTGCAGTGCCTGTTCCGCGGTGATACGGTCGGTCACGTCGCGCGACACCGCCAGCACTCTGCCACGTTCTCCGCCCGCAGCAACGATAGGCGTCAGCACCACGTCCCACCAGCTTGTCCTGCCGTCGATCGTCAGGCTGCCCAGGAAAGATCCGGTGCCGCCCGCCGCTGCAGCGTTGATCGCGTGCCTTGCGGCATCGCGATAAGCCTCGCTCCAAAAGTCTACCCAGCATTTCCCGAGCACCTGGTCGAGACAGGAAAGCGACACGGCTCTCAGACCATAATCGTTCATCCAGAGGATCTGCCCCTCGCGGTTGAGAATCTTGATGCAGTCGCGGCTGCTCTGGATGATGGTGCGGTTGAATTGCTCGCTGTCGCGCAGCGCGGTTTCGGTTTCCCTGCGCGCCGTAATGTCGCGCACCACGCCAATCATGCCCAGTATTGCGCCATCATCGGCATAGACGCCACGGCCTTGCGCAGCTACCCAGGCATCGCGGCCATCGTCGGCGCGGCGGATGCGGTATTCGATGCTGTAGTCGACGCGCCGGATCAACGCTTCCTCCACGGCAAGGCGGGCACGCTCGCGGTCTTCTTCATGCAGGCGATCGCGCAGGCCGCTCCAGGTAACGTTGCTATCGGGCGGAATGCCGAAAATCCTGCAAGCCTCTTCGCCGAATTCCACTTTGTCGGTGGCTGTATCCCAGCTCCATTCGCCGAGATGGCCGGCTGCCAGCGCAAGCTGAAGGCGCTGCGCGTTATCGTGCAATGGGCTTCGAATGCCGGACACGGCTGCAACTGGCGGAATATCGTCTTCCGTTATGTCTGCCTGCATGGCGGGAGTGCGCAGGCTGTGATGGATCTGCATGTGGAACGTCAGGTCGATGGAGATGAATTGCGGGCGGGTAGCGCTTACGCGGTTTGCCGATCCGTACATCGTTGTGTACGTGTATCAGCGTTTTTATATTTGCAGGGAGTTTGACTTTACTCAATCGACGAATCGATGTGAAATCGCTTCCCGCGCCGTAAAGGCTGGGAAGCGATAGAAACGCAGATCAGTGATGAGGCGATACGGTGCCGCGCCATGCACCCGATTCCGTGCCCCGCGCCTCGAGAAGTTTCTTGAACTTGGAGAGATTCTCCTTGGTCTGCAATTTCACTGCGCCAAACGAATCGGCAGCTTCCTCTGCAAAGGTTTCGGGCAGATAGGTCATTTCGAGCGTGATGCGAGTCCTTTCATCGCCCAGCGGCTGGAAAGTCACAACGCCTTCATTGGCCACACCCGACACGCTTCGCCAGGCGATACGTTCATCGGGAATCTGCTCGGTGATTTCGGCCTCCCATTCCTTTTCCTTGCCTGCATTAATACGGCGCCACCTGCTGCGAAGGCGGCCAGGGTCAACACTCTTTTCATCAACATGCCAAATCTCCTTTCATAGGAACGACACTGGGTTTAGGAAAATACGACATTGAAACCAATACAAGGTTCTGTCCATGCGCTTGGCGTGATTGATGGCTGCGTCCTTTTCGGCATAAAAACTGCTGCCGGAATTCAAAAGACGGAGGAGCCATTCTTTTCGTCCACATCGTGTTTAGAACCTAATCGGTATCTAGTTTAGGCAGCGCAGCTCAGGAGATACCAATCAAGTTCCTAGAGCTGGAGAGAGTCCGACCTTATGCAAGGGCGACGATTTTTCGACAGGAAGGCAGGCTGATGCGGTTACTGCGCCACCTCGTCTGGGCCGTTTCATGGACAGCGCTGCTGGGAATCGTTTTGCCGTGGGCCGAGAAATTGCGCTATGCAGCCTACCTGGCCGCGTTGCCACCCCCGGTCGAATTGCCGATGCCGGTTGCCGGCGCCCGGATTCGGGCGGTTCGCGACACCTGGCATAGTTCGCGTCCCGGCGGACGACGCCATGAAGGCACCGACATCTTTGCCCGCAAGGGCACGCCGGTTCTCTCCACTACCGAGGGTTTGCTGATCCGGTTCGGCAAAAACGCGCTGGGCGGCAAAACCGTGTGGGTGCTCGGACCGGCCGGTCAGCGGCATTACTACGCTCACCTCGATGCCTACGCGCTTCTCGCCGCCGGCGAGCGGATTGCACCCGGCACTGTGCTCGGCTATGTCGGCACAACGGGGAATGCGGCGGGCACGCCACCGCATCTGCACTACGGCGTTTACACCCTGAAAGGCGCGATCAACCCTTTTCCGTTGCTACGCAGGTGAACGATTGCAAACCATGCTTCTAATAAAGAAGGCCGGAATGATTTTTTTGTTCGGCGGAAATAAACATTTCTTTCACTCGCCTAAGGAAGTTACCGCCCATAATTTCCGCTATCATCTATTACTGAAATCGCTTTCAGTAGCCAGCTTTATTCCTTATAAACACCAGGCATCGACAGGAACAATCGACATGACATGCCTTTCTTTTCGCGAGCTGACCATTAGCCTTTCCCTTATTGCCTTGACCGGGTGCGCCAGCCACACCGGCAATTCCGGCACCTCCGTGCCCTCCACCTCGACGAACGAATCGTGTAGTCTCCAACGCATGGCCGGCGAGCCGAATTGCGCGCCGGGTACACTCACCCAGACGAATGTCCCTGCGGCTACCGCCACCATGCCAGCTATCAGCCTGACGCCTGATTTCGGTCCGAATGTTCTGGTCTTCGATCCCGACATGCCGGCATCCGCTATTCAAAGCAGGGTGGATAGGATCTTCGAGCAGCAGGAGAAAAGCGAATTCGGCACCGGGCGATACGCCTTCCTGTTCAAACCCGGCACCTATCAGAACACGGTGAAAGTCGGCTACTACACGCATGTGGCCGGTCTCGGTCATTCTCCGAATGACGTGACGATCAAAGGCACTATTGAAGCCAATGCGAAATGGAAGGATGGAAATGCACTGGTGAATTTCTGGCGTGCCGCCGAAAACCTGGCGGTCCTGCCGGCCGGGGGCACGCAGAAATGGGCGGTGTCGCAGGCGTCGCCGTTCCGCCGCATGCATGTGCGCGGCAATCTGACCGTGCATGACGGCGGATGGTCCAGCGGCGGCTTCATTGCCGACAGCAAGGTAGAAGGTGAAATCGAATCCGGAACCCAGCAGCAGTGGATCAACCGAAATTCGGAAATCGGACGCTGGAACGGCATCAACTGGAATATCGTCTTCACTGGCGTGAAGGGCGCAACCACCGATGTTGCATGGCCGAAGCCGCCTCACACCGTCATCGATACGTCGCCTGTTACGCGTGAAAAGCCGTTCCTTACTGTCGATGCCGATGGGCGGTATGCGGTCTTTGTGCCGTCGTTGCTCAAGAATAGCCGTGGCATATCGTGGGCTTCGGGCCGCTCGAGCGGCACCTCGATACCGCTCGAGCGCTTTTACATCGTCAAAGCCGGTGACACCGCAGCCAGCATCAACGCCGCGCTCGACCAGGGCAAGCACCTGCTGTTCACGCCCGGCATCTACCGCCTGGACCAGACTCTGCGCATTACCCGGCCCGATACCGTCGTCCTCGGGCTCGGGCTGGCCACGCTGCTGCCGGAAAACGGTATCGTTGCCATGTCGGTGGCCGATGTGGATGGCGTCAAGCTGGCCGGCCTGATTTTCGATGCCGGTGAAACCAACTCATCCGTGCTGCTGGAGGTTGGCACCACTGACAGTTCAGCGGACCACACCGCGAATCCCACCTCGCTGCACGACCTCTTCTTCCGCATCGGCGGCCCCGCAGTAGGCAAGGCCGATGTCAGCCTGCGCATCAATAGCGATGACGTGATCGCCGATCATCTGTGGCTGTGGCGCGCGGATCACGGCATTGGCGTGGACTGGACGCTGAATACCGGCGACACGGGACTTGTTGTTAACGGTGATGACGTCACCATCTACGGCCTCTTCGTCGAGCACTATCAGAAATACCAGACCGTTTGGAACGGCAACGGCGGCAGAGTCTACCTATACCAGAGCGAAATTCCCTATGATCCGCCCAACCAGGCGGGATGGATGAACGGCAAGACCAATGGCTTTGCTTCCTACAAGCTGGCCGATTCAGTGACCAGCCATGAAGCATGGGGGCTCGGTATCTACTGCTACTTCCGCACCAATCCCTCGGTGAAGCTGGAGAGCGCCATCGAGGCACCGACCAATGGAGCTGCCGCGAAAAACATCAGGCTGCGCAACATCACCACCGTATCGCTGGGCGGAGGCGTGGGCGAGATCACGCATATCATCAACCACCGCGGCCCGACAGCGGATCCGAAGAACACCATGGCCAGACTGCCTGAATAATGTATGACTTACCCGGCCATGCAAGCCGATCTCACAAGGAGACATCAATGGTCCAGCCCGCAAAAACCGCATTGCCTGTTCATGCAGGCGTGTTCGGCGCCAGCCGCAGAATTCTCTTTCTCAAAAGAACCTGTTCCGCTTTTTTCCGTACCGCGCTGATGCTCACTCTTTCCGCCCCAACCGCATTCGCCGCAAACAGCGACGGTCAATCCACCGTGCAGGCACCCGCTGCCATCAAGTTCTGGAACGGCAACAAGACCACGGCGCGGCAGGTCTATGAACAGGAAGTGCTGGAAGCGGCGCTCGATGCCACCAAGGGAAGCCACGGCAAATGGAAACTGTCCGCCGACGCAACCAGCTTTCCCTCTGCAGAAGAAGAAGGCAGCGTGTTCCGCGCCAAGGGCTTCGACATCTTCGGCACGGTGATGGGCAATGTAAAGCTGGCCAAGGAAAAGAAGATCGTCATTCCGCAACCCATCATGAAGGGTTTGCTCGGCTACCGCATCTTGATCATTCGTGAGGCGGACCGTGAAAAATTCGCCGCCATCAAGACACCAAAACAACTGCAGGCGCTGCGACTGGGTATTCCGGAAACCTGGGCCGATGCGGAACTGTTCCGCCGCAACGGCTATACCGTTGTCGAGAAGGGCAGCTTCGACGATCTGTTCACCCGCCTGCGCGACAATGAATTCGACTATGTCTCGTTTGGCGCGAACGAAGTCGACTCCGTGTTTGCGGAACGCGCCTCAAAGGCAGGCGGCCTCGCGATCGATTCCTCGCTGCTGGTGTACTACCCCTTCCCAGTCGTGTTTTATGTGAATGCGGACAATCCCGCACTCGCCCAACGCGTGACACAGGGCTTGAAAACCATCAGCACGAACGGCACGCTGGATAAAATTTTTGAACAGCATTACGGTGCACAGCTTGCAGCACTCAAGCTGGACGAACGCCAATTGATCTCACTGCGAAACCATGTCCTGCCACGGAGAATGACTAACCTGAAGCCGGTTCTCATTAAGAAGTAGTTACGCACAAGATTTACTACTGAACTACTGCTGCGGGCAGCTTGCCCCGCCAGATGCAAAAAGACGCTGCGAACCGCAAGGTCGCAGCGTCTTTTTCATGGGCACAAGAATTAGAAGCGGCTGCGCGACATGCGGCGTCCTGTCATACCAGGTCGCAAATATTTTGATTGAATCTTGCGCCACAGGAATCCCGCAAGCGCCATCATGATCATTTTTCTCACGTCAAACTCCGTATGGTTAAATCAGGGTTTCTTTTGGACGGGAAGAAACTGTCTTGGTTCCTTTTCGCGATTTCCACTTTTTCCGCAGGAAAAAAATGCCGCCAGCTTCGGTAAACATGGCGGACACAGCCTTCCGGGCATTTCCGTACAAATGACCTGAACAGCTATAGCGGCGAGTACCTTGCCTTGACGCTTCCTGTCGTCGGCCAAAACCCAGAACAAGTTCGCGCATGAAGAGTCCTATTCGTATCGGGCAACACTCCCCAGCGGAACCACATGGCGAATCTAACGAATAGAGAATCCGGCAAACCCCTCAAGATTGCACTGATCGGCCTCGGCAAGATTGCGGTCGATCAGCATATTCCAGCGCTTCGCGCCAATCCGAATTTTGAAGTGGTGGCCGGTGTATCACCACGGAGCAAGCCCGAAGGCATCGAGGTTTATGAAAGCACTAGCGAGTTGCTGCGGGCACGTCCCGACATCGAAGCCGTGGCGATCTGCACGCCACCACAGGTACGGCGTGATATTGCCAGGGAAGCCATTGAAGCCGGCAAGCACGTGTTTCTGGAAAAGCCGCCTGCCGCTACCCTCGGGGAAGCCGAAGCCATCCGGAACCTGGCAAGGGCCAAGGGAGTATCGCTTCTTGCAAGCTGGCATTCGCGATTCGCGCCTGCAGTCGAACCTGCGCGCAACTGGATTGCGTCACGCCGCTTGAAGCACATCCACATTATCTGGAAGGAGAACGTGCGGCAGTGGCATCCGGGCCAGTCCTGGATTTTTGCTCCGGGCGGCATGGGCGTTTTTGATCCGGGCATCAACTCGCTGTCCATCCTGACTCGCCTCATCGACGATCCGGTCATCGTGCAGAAGGCCGACTTGCATATGCCGGGTAATTGCGATGCGCCGATTCAGGTGGAAATGGACATGCTGACCGACAGCGGCGTCAGCATTCGCGCCGACTACGATTTCCTCCAGGAGAACGAGCAGACCTGGAGCATTCTCGTCGAAGCGGAATCCAGCGAGAAGCTGGCACTGCACATGGGCGGTACGCGACTGGAAATCGACGGCAAGGAAGTGATGCGCGAGAAGGAGGCGGAATATCCTGGCCTATATGCGCATTTCCACCGTCTCGTCAGCACCGAAAAATCCGATGCGGATTTTTCTCCCCTGCGCATCGTGGCCGATGCCTTCCTGCTCGGCAAGCGGATCGCAGCGCCGGATTACATCGAATGATGCGGAGATTGAAAAACTGATCAGGCTCTTGGGCAATTGGTATTTATCTTGCTTCAGCCCCTGCCTCGGTTCATCAACGAAAGGAGCATCCCATGAACAAGAAAACCGGTTGCATTGCCGCTGCCCTGATCTATGCCTTCGCGACGCAGCTACATGCCCAGACTGCGCAAACCACGGCGCCTGCTTCATCCACTCAACCGACAAGCCAGCAGCAAAGCGTTGATGCCGGTTCCGCGCAGCGGGCGCAACTGAATCCGAAAGCACAATACAAGGCTGCCTTGAAACAATGCGACGCCATGAAGGACAATGCAAAGGACATCTGCGAAGCACAGGCCAAGGGCCAGCGTGACATTGCCGAAGCCCAGGCAAAAGTGACGGAGCGCGATACGCCAAAGAATCGCCTGGCACTGCGGGAAGCACAGGCAAAGGCACAATATGATCTCAGCAAAGCGCAGTGCAATGACCAGGTGGGTGACGCCAAGGATGCCTGCGTGGATAGCGCCAAGGCGGCACGGGATGGTGCACTTGCACAAGCCAAGATGGAATCGCAAAAGCCGACATCAAGCGGCAGCTCCACTGCTGGTACTGCGGCATCCGGCAGCCCTACTCCGCAGATTCAACAGCAACAGCCTGCACCACAGCAGCAACCTGTGCAACCGCCCCAACCGGCGCAACAACCTCAACAACAGCAACCCCTGCAGCAATCCGAACAACAGCCGCAGCCCTTACAACCGCCTGCACAGCAAACCACCACTCCCACCGAGTAACGTCATTCGCTGTCGCGCGTTCGCCAGAAACTGGCGAACCGCGGCAAGCCGCGCGAAGTGAGTTCACGGTAGCGATAGGTAATGGTGCTGCCTATCGGTGGCGGTTGCCTGCGCATTGCATTAGTAAAGCCGGTGCCGAGGCGGAACTGCCGGCCTTCCGGCGTCTCCACCAGCAGCGCGCCCATCATGCCCTGGTATTTTCCCTTTCCGGCAATATGCGCCATCACCCGCGCTTCAGCATCATGCTGCGGCTTCATCTTTAGCAAGTCGTCGGAACGCCCGGTGTGCCACACCGCACCTGCTCGATGCAGCATCAACCCTTCGCCGCCACCTTTTACGACTTGCGACAGCCTGGCTTTCAATGCGGCCGTGTCGGCGATGCGCTCCTGCGCAAGCACCTGAAGCCACGGCACACCGGCGCGTGCCACACTGGCCTGCAGGTTGGCGATGCGTTCGCTAAAGCCGCCGCTACCGCCTGGCAATTCATAAAGCTGATATGTGATGCTTCTCCACTCCACATCCAGCGGCACCTCCCTTCGCACAGCCGCGGAAAGCCGCTCGAAGCTGCCGCGGCCCATCCATAATTCGCCATCCAGCGGATGCGCAGGAAAATTTTTCGTGAACCATGCTGGCGCATGGATCGGCCGTCCACTTCTGAATATCAGCTTCTTGCCGTCCCAGTAGGCGCGAACGCCATCCAGTTTTTCACTGACGAGGTAGGGCGCGGGATCAATGCCTCCCGTATAGCTCTGCGCGAGCAGCAGGGAGGGAGGAACCGGATCGTCAAGAGTTGCAATTTCACGGGCAGCGTGCGCCGCCGAGGTGAAGAAAAGGGTTGCGAACAGCAGCACCACGAGCGGGGCCAACCAGCGGAAGAAGGGCATGGCGTCACCAAGGATAAAGGTGAACCGGCCCGCGATGCAGCCGGCATGATCGCCAAGATGGTAGCCAGCTTTACTGCCGAAACCATCCCATGAAATAGGGACGGCAGGTCTTAGTGAATGTAGAGTTTGCTTGGAACCTGCCTGTATCAGCGGCGGCCGATGTCGTCGTCCTCGAGCAGTTTGGCGAATGCCTCGGGAGCCACCGGGTGGCTGAAGAAATATCCCTGCACACCGTCGCATCCCTGTTCACGCAGGAATTCGAGCTGCTCCTTGGTTTCCACGCCTTCGGCAAGCACGGTCAGTTCCATACTGCGCGCGAGCGCAATGATGGCATTCACGATGGCCACATCGTTGCGGTCGCGCGGCACATCGCGCACGAAAGACTGGTCTATCTTGAGTTTGTCTACCGGCAGGCGCTTCAGATAACTGAGGCTGGAATAGCCGGTGCCGAAATCGTCGATCGCCAGCTTGATGCCGGCATTCTTGAGGCGGTCGAGCATGTCCGCGAGATCGGCGGCGGAGGTCATCAGCATGCTTTCCGTGAGCTCGAGTTCAAGGTATTGCGGATCCATGCCGGATTCGCGCACCACGTCGATCACATGGTCGACGAATTTCGCCTGCTTGAACTGCCGCACCGAGATATTCACGGACACCATGATCGGCGGCAGCCCCGCGTCGCGCCAGGCCTTGCCCTGCTTGCATGCGGTGCGCAGCACCCAGTCGCCGAGAGAGACGATCAGGTCGCTGTCTTCCGCGATCGGAATGAAGCGCGAGGGCATGATCATGCCCTGCCCCGGATACATCCAGCGGACCAGGGCTTCGGCGCCCACGATGCGGCCGCTGTGGAGATCGATCTGCGGCTGATATTGCAGCAGGAATTCAATGCGATCCAGTGCCTTGCGCATCGCACGCTCGAGCAGCAGGCGTTCCTCGATCTTCTTTGTCATGTCGGGATGGAAGACCTCCATCCGGTTGCGTCCGGCTTCCTTGGCGCGGTACATCGCAATATCCGCATTCCTCAACAGCGTTTCGCCGTCGTAGTTGCCGTCCGCATAAATGCTCACGCCGATGGTGCAGGTGATATTGGTTTCGTGGCCATCCAGCACCACCGGCTCGGCAATCCGAGCGCGCACGCGCTCCACTGCCAGCGCGATGTCGTGATCGGCACGGTGCCCGCACAGCAGCAGCACGAAGGCATCTTCGCCGATACGCGCTGCCGTGTCCTGGCTGCGCGTCGTATCTTGCAGCCGGCCCGCTACATCCTTCAACAGGGCATCGCCGAATTGATAGCCGTGGCTGTCGTTCAGGTACTTGAAATGATCGAGGTCGATCAGGGCCACGCCGACCTTCTCGCGCTGGCGGTCGGCATGGCGCATCGCCTGCCCTACCCTCTCCTGCAGCAGATTACGATTGGGCAGGCCGGTCAGCGCATCGTAATTTGCCTGCCGTTCGATCTGCTTCTGGTATTCAACGCGTTCCGTCACGTCGTTCAATATGCCGACGTAGTGAGTGACATCGCCGCTTTCATCATGCACCGGCGTCAGCGAAAGCTCGTTCCAGAAAGGCGTACCGTCCTTACGATGGCCTTGCGTGACTGCATGATAGGGCCGCTTCTGGGACAGCACCGAATGCAGCTTGGCGAATCCATCCTGTTTGCCATGGCCCAGCGTCGTGATGCTCTTCCCGACTGCATCCTCCTTGGTGTAACCCGTAATGTGCTGGAAAGCGCCGTTCACATATTCGATCAGGGCATCGCGGTTCGAGACGCGCAGCATGAAAATGCCGTTGATGCTCGACTCCATGGCACTTGCCTGCAAGTGCATGAAGTGTTCCGCCATCTTCTTGTCGGTGACGTCTTCGAAGGTGCCGAGAATGCCGATCGGCGTGCCGTCCAGATCCAGCAGCGGCATCTTGTTCGTTTGCACCCACAAGTTGCTGCCATCCTTGCGAGGCAGGCGCTCGGCATAAACACGCCATGGCATGTCGTAATCGTTCTTGCCGATCAGATCATCGGGCGATTCCAGTCCGGCATCCTGCGCAAACTGGCGGTTGCAGCCGAGGAAGCGGGATTCCTTGTCTTTCCAGAAGATGCGCTGCGGTATGTGGTCCAGCACGAGTTGCAGCATCTGGTTAGTGCGATAAAGTTCGCGCTCGGCATCTGATACTAGGGAATTTCTTTTGGCGGGTATGCCGGAAGAGGGATGGCGGTCGGCGGCGGCTTCCTGTACCAGGTCATTCAGTGTGAACCCCAGGTAATCGCAGACCTGAACCAGGCGCTCCAGGCTGAACCTGCCCGAAGCGAAAAGCCGCTTTACGCTGGGCTCCGACACCCCCAGTGCTTCCGCGACATCACGGTAGGTCTTGCCCTCCCTCTTGAGCAAGCGTTTGAGCGTTGCAAGCAGTTGCCTGATCTCAGACATAGGTAAGTATCATTATTTGATACTTTGCACTGTAGTTTCGCGAATAGGTGCCGTCAAGCCATGAATGGTTTAAACCAGAAGTCACTCTGACACAGGTCTGCACTCTTTCAAATACCGTGATCCTCCTCCGACTTACAGCGGGCGCATCCTTGGATAAGTGCTCGAACACATCTTCTTGCGTAACCAGGGCCGGGGCAGCCCGTTAGAACAGATCCCTGACATCCTCGATCGATTTTTCGATTTCATTCACGCCGCGGCGAATTTCGTTCAGCGTGCCGTCCGAAGGTTTATCAGGCTCGTCAGGAATCGGTTCGCGTTTCGGCACGGGTTGCGTGTCCGGCGGCGGCGCATAGGGATCGGGCTTGCCGCGCAGCCGGTCCCACCAGTCCACCACCGGCCCCCATACCGTAGAGCCGGGCAAGGCATCGCGTGCGCGCGGGAATTGCACGCGGGCGTCAATCATTCGCCGGTCCAGCGCCTGCCGGAAAAAATCGCCGACAACGGGCAAGGCCGTATGCGCGCCCTGGCCCCAATAGCTGCTGCGCATCGTCACGCGGCCATCGTTGAATCCCACCCAGGCGCCGGTCACCAGTTGCGGATGCATCAGCATGAACCAGCCATCGGTATTGTTCTGCGTGGTGCCCGTCTTGCCAGCCACATCGGCACGGATGCCGAAGCGCGTGCGGATCGCCTCGCCGGTTCCGGCATTCACCACACCGCGCATCATGCCGATCAGCTCTTCCGTCGTGCGACGCGAGACCACGCGATCGGGCTTGTTGGAAAAAACGACCAGCAGCTTGCCATGGCGGTCTTCAATGCGCGTCACCATCAGCGGCACGCGATAGTAGCCGCCGCTGGCGATGGTGCCGAAAGCGGTTGACATCTCCAGCAACGACACCGGGCTCGTGCCCAGCGCAAGCGACGGCACCGCCTCCAGCGTGCTGTGACGGATGCCCGCGCGCCGCGCGAAGTCGGCCGCCTTCTTCGGGCCGACCTGCTGCATCACCTGGGCAGTGATGGTGTTCTTCGAGTACATCAAACCTTCGCGTGCCGTCATCGTGCGGCCGGTCGGGGGCGTCATATCTTCCGGCCGCCAAACGCTGCCGTTATCAAGCGGAATATCGACGATCTGATCGATGAACCGCGCATCGGGCTCCATGCCCTTTTCCAGCGCCGCGCCATACACGAAAGGCTTGAAGGTCGAGCCCGGCTGGCGGCGCGCGCGTGCCACATGGTCGAACTGGTCCGCGCTGAAATCGCGACCGCCGACCCAGGCCTTCACATCCCCCGACAAGGGATCGAAAGCAATGAAGCCCGCTTCCAGCCGTGTCTTTTCCTGCCGCAGCTTTTCCATGAATTCATCATCCTGCCGCAGCCGCTTGAGCACCTCTTCCGCCTGTTCGCCATCCGCCACCGCGTTTCGATACGCCGCCGATTCACGGATGAATGCGCTCACCAGCGCATCCTTGCTTTCCCAGAAATACCTGAACGGCGCCACTTGAGGTCGCACGCCGGCGTAGACGCCGGCGCTGGTCGAGATCAGGCGTTCCGAACTCCTGCTCCACTCCACGTCGGCCACTGCCTGCAAGGCTCTGGTCTGACGCTGCACCGCCTGGTTGGCGGCTGCCTGCAGGCGCGAATCGATGGTGGTGTAGACCTTCAACCCATCTTCATAGATGTTGTAATCGTTCTGGTCGGCCCAGTCGATCAGCCATTTGCGCACATGCTCGGCAAAATGCGGGGCGGGTCCGCGCGCTTCCAGCTGACGCTCGAAGTCGAGCCGGATCGGGCGCTTCTTCAATGAGTTGAAGGAAGCGTCGGTCAACGCGCCCTGCTTCACCATCTGCGCCAGCACCACATTGCGGCGCTCGGTTGAGCGTTTGGTGTTCGAGACCGGGTTGTAATAGCTGGTGCCCTTCAGCATGCCGACCAGGGTGGCGCTTTCCAGCACATTCAACTTCGCCGCCGGCTTGTCGAAATAGGTGCGCGCCGCCATCTCGATGCCCACTGCGTTGTAAAGAAAGGGCACCGTATTCAGATAGGTTTCGAGAATCTCCTGCTTGGAATACGCATGCTCGATCTTCAGTGCCGTGATGGTTTCCTTGATCTTGCGCGTGATGGAGCGCTCGCGGCCAATTTCTTCCGGAAAGAGATTGCGTGCAAGCTGCTGGGTCAGCGTGGAGCCGCCCTGCATGTCGCCGGAGAGGGTCTGCACCATTGCCCCGGCCATACGGTAGAAGTCGATACCGTGATGCTGATAAAAGCGGCGATCTTCGGTGGCAATCAGGCCCTCGATCACATGCTTCGATATCTTCTTGAGCGGCATCCATTCGCGGTTGAAGCGCCGGTACGTCGCAAGCGTTTTACCATCCACCGAAATCAGCACGCTCGGCTTTTCGAACTTGCCCTTGCCCATATCCTTCACGCTTGGCATAAAAGGAATCAGGATGAGGGTGTACAGACAGAGCAGCACAAAGAAAGTGAGGACTAACCACCCAAGGAGCTTCAAGGCAAAGACGGCACGCGACGAAAGCGGCAACGCCGGATCGACGAGGGGTCGAAAATACTCAGCGCGGCGCTGAAACCAGGGTGCTAATTTCTGGAAACCCGCTTTCAGGTCAAACTTCATTCCGGTCCTGTTCTGTTGTGAAGCCTACTTTCCTGCTGCTGAAGTACATGCCCTACGCTTCTGCGAAGATGGTCTACAGTGTGCCCATGATTTGCCGGGTGGTCGTTGCTTGGATTCAACAAGAGCGCAGGTAAAGGCAATCTTGCGACTCAGATCCATCGATCATGGATAGCTTTTATTGCTTGGAACCATTCGAGTCGATAAATTCTAATCGACCGTCAACTTCAATCTTTTCAACTTTCTATACATCATGGCCGACATCAACCAGCTAACCGACATGCTTATCAGATTCAGGGACGAAAGGAACTGGGCCCAGTTTCATACCTTGAAGGACCTGATCATTTCCCTGAACCTTGAGGCATCGGAACTGCTGGAGCTCACGCAATGGAAATCCGAGTCGTCGCTGGAAACCTCAAAGGCAGACGCGGAATTTCAGGAAAACCTGAAAGACGAATGCGCAGATATCTTGTTGTATCTACTGCTCATCGCAAACCATGCAGGTATTGACCTGCTCAAGGCAGCGGAGAACAAAATTCAAAAGAACGCCGTGCGTTATCCGGCGAGTCTT
>JAQSWC010000046.1 GCA_029266815.1 Paucimonas sp. | reverse complement strand
GACGAAATCGTGCAGGCAAAATGCGGCGAGGACAGCTCGGCAGCGCAAAGGCACCTGTTCCGGGAAAGCCTGCGTGCGCTTGTGCGTTTTGCCAGAGCGGAGCAACTGGCTGAAATCAGGCAAAATGCCCTGAAGCTGACCGGCAATTTCGAGATCGCTTCCCGCAAGCGATGGCGTGAAGAGGACGGTATGGTGGCGCAGGTTCGGCAGAAGCAGCTTGAATTCAACAAGCAGGATACGCCGCACCTCAATCCAGCCTGCGGCGACTCCTGCGACGAGTAATCCGCTTATTCGTTCGAGGTCACTTGGGAGGCTGGACGAGTGATATCACGTTGGTCGTGGTAGAAATTTCATCCTGGAGGCGCTCTATTTCCGCCAGGATGTTCATCCAGGCTTCCAGCCATGGATAGCGCGCAAAGCGCTGGGTTTTATTGAGCTGTTCCAGATCCGCAATCAGGCGCGGCGTGAGAATATGTGCGCGGGTGCTGTTGCAAACGCCGCCCTTTACCTGGGCGCGCCGGCCCAGATAGGCAAGGGCACAGGCGCGTTTGTAAGCCTGCAATGTGCCGAAGGACTCGGTGCCGCGCTCGCAGGCAAGACGATCCGATATCTGGCAGCGGTAAGCTTGCCAGTCTCCTTCGCGAATGGATGCTTCAAAGGCTGATGGTGCATCACCGTCGGCCGTCGATTCAACAACGCTCGCGTTCCACACTGCAGACACGTTCTCTCCCTGATTCATTGGCAGGATGCTTCAAAACGATGCATCCGATATGCCGGAAACGTGCTTTGACGCAACTTCAGGTCAAAAGTTCGTCCCTGGCGCGCATTCATTTCGACGGCGGCCAGTGACGGGATTGGGATGTGGGGGCAATTCATCGGGCGGCGAGGGCGGATCGGGTAAGGGATCATCCACAGGCTCTGTCGGCGGCGCTCGGTGCATCATTGGATGTCTCCGAAAATAGAGGCTTCTGCGTACAGCATGCCAGACGGCCGATTGGCTGGGCGGTGAACCAAGCTTGACTCTCGCCGAGTTACGGCCATGGTGCAGGATTGACGTTGTTGAATTGGGGTTCATGAGGCGCGCTCCCGTAAGAGGGCGAGGGAGCATCTGCGGCGTCGCCGAGCTTGGGCCCGAGAATGGACGCAATTTCCCGCTTTGAAGCTGTAAAGTCGGACTCCATCAACGGGAAGCTCGGATTCGGCCAGTTCTGCATCGCCCACTCCATCAGGCTTTCGAACCGTTGCGACAATTCGGCAGCATATGCCTCGTAGCGTTGGGCATCATTCATGGCGAACCCACCTTATCTTGTGATGAGCCAGTAGAAAAGCCGCCTCGGCCAGCCTGAACGGCAGACGAGGCGGCGGATGTGGAAAAACGTCAGGCTGCGTCTTGCTGCTTCGGCTTGAATTGCTTGTCGCTGATACGGAACTTGCCGCGACGGTCGCCCATTAGGTCGCGCAGTTCGCGAATGCTGAGATCGCATACTTCATGCATGCGAATAAGCAACGAAGCTCCTACCGGCAGGCGCCGATGACGAATCTTGCTGATGACGGGCGGGGCTACTTCCAATGCGCGGGAAAGTGCCGCATCGTTCTTGAGATTCATTTTCTGAATCAGGGCGCCCAGTAGATTGTTAGGATCGTACGCAGGCGATTGCAGCAGCGGTTCATGGTTTTTCATAATATCCTTCGCTCAATGTAGTTACACCGTACAAATGATTGACTGGAGCCATTTTGACCAATAAGAGTAGAGACATTTTGAGATGACGCAACCGAACTTAGGGTCGACTGTGATCTAGCGCGTGCCGTGTGTTGTGCGCAGTGCCGTTCTGCGTACGCAGACCTGCAAAAGGAGAAAGACCATTCATGCAGCATGAGGGTTTTACAAGTGAAATAGATGCGGAGGCACAGATCCGGAAACTAACAAGTACGCAGCATTAGTGGAATGCTTGAAGCATGGCGGTATTGATATTTTGATTACTGCAGATTATGGAAGCGGGGCTTGTGCCCAAACTTCCCTTTCCTGATTTTTCTCTCCGTGCGATGGATATATATAGATATAGGACGAGCGATCGCTATTCGGCTTGGAAGTGATTTTGCGCAACTATTGCGTTTTCGCAAATGCGATGTGGACCGCACCGATAGAATAACTTTCGAATCCTTCGATACCCCTCCCTCCCTGGGGTTGTTTTAGCCCGCTTGTCTTGACTCGCGGGCTTTTTTTTGTCCTCTCGCCTAGCAGAGAAAACGAACCATTTTGATATCGGGTGGTCGTTGAATAAGGATAAACAACAGGACAACCTTAACGGTGTCCGACAAGCCTGCATGCAATGCAGTCGCAATTGCTCTCAATACACTCCACAGTCTTCCACGCGATGTTGGCATGCTTTGTGCCATTTCAGGAAGCACCTTGCGTTCACGCTCGATAATCGCTTGTGCTGCGATTGCCTTTCTTTTTCATTTATCGGATGACCACGGACAATGAGCCAGCCCATGAAGAATTCCCCCGTTTCCCATGCTTCCGGCAACCGACTGGAACTTTGGGGCGGACTTGAGTGCACAGTCGTACGCATCGGCGACGAGTTTCGTAACCAGTGCGACGAAACCGGCCACTCCGATCGTCTAGACGACATTGACAGGATCGCGGGCATCGGCATCAGGCGTGTCCGCTACCCGGTTCTATGGGAAACCGTAGCGCCGCAGAGTAATCAAGCCTGCAACTGGGCGTGGCACGACGAGCGTCTGGAGCGCATGCGCGCTTTGGGCGTTGCGCCGATTGCGGGCCTGGTGCATCACGGATCGGGTCCCTCCTACACGGATCTGATGGACAAGCGATTTCCCAAGCTTTTGGCCGAGTACGCCCTCATGGTGGCAGAGCGCTATCCATGGATCGATATGTATACCCCGGTCAACGAACCTCTGACGACGGCGCGTTTCTCCGGCTTGTACGGGCACTGGTATCCGCACAAGGCCGATGTGGCCAGCATGCTGCGTGCCCTTGTCAACCAGTGCCTTGGTGTGGTGTATTCGATGCGCGCAATCCGGAGCGTCAATCCGTCGGCAAAGCTGTTGCAGACCGAGGACATGGGCAAGGCGTTCAGCACACCCGAGCTGCAGTACCAGGCGGACTATGAAAACGAGCGGCGCTGGCTGAGCCTGGATCTGCTGTCCGGCCGTGTACGTCCCGGACACTCGTGGTTCACCACCTTCCTGGAGTGCGGTATCGGCGTGGACGAACTGAACGTGTTCGTGGAAGAGGCTTGCACGCCGGACATCATCGGCATCAATCACTATCTGACCAGCGAACGTTATCTGGACCATCGTCTGCAGCATTACCCCGAGTTCCTCAACGCATCGCCGCCTCCGCTTTATGCAGACGTCCAGGCGGTACGCGCGGAGCTACCGGTCGACAGCACGGGCCCGGAACATCGCTTGCAGGAAGTGTGGGACAGATACGAGGTGCCGCTGGTCATCAGCGAAGCGCATCACGGTGGTCCGCGCGACGAGCAGTTGCGCTGGTTGCGCGACATGTGGAACGCCGCGCGCAACGTCCAGGACAATGGGGGCGACGTGCGCGCGGTAACGGTCTGGTCGATGTTTGGCTGTGTCGACTGGAACACATTGCTGACGCAGAAAAACGGCTTCTACGAAAGCGGGCTCTTCGACGTGCGCTGCGCGCCGCCGCGACCGACCGCGCTGGCAAAGGCCGCTGCTGCGCTGGCTGCAGACGGGCGGTTCGACCATGCGGTGATCGACCGGGCAGGGTGGTGGCGTAGGGACAAACATGAGTTGCGGATGGCTGATTCCACGCGGTTTGCCATGCAGCCCAGACAGTCGCCGCGCCGTCTTCTGATCACAGGTGGTACGGGCACGCTGGGCCAGGGGTTCGCGCGCACATGCGCAATGCGTTCCATTGAGCATGACTTGCTGACGCGATCGCACATGGACATCACCGATGAACTGGCGGTCCAACGCGTGCTTGCGGAAAGGAAACCTTGGGCGGTCATCAATGCTGCCGGTTATGTTCGTGTCGACAACGCCGATCAGGAACGCGAACGCTGCATCCGGGAAAATGCGCATGGTGCGGAAATCCTGGCACGCGCCTGCGCCCAATTGGGCATTCCCTATGTCACGTTTTCGTCCGATCTCGTATTTGATGGAAGCCTTGGCCGGCCCTATGTGGAAAGCGACGAGGTGTCTCCGGTCTGCACTTACGGTCTGAGCAAGGCTGAGGCCGAGCGGCGCGTAGCCGATGCCTGTCCGCAGGCACTGGTTGTGCGCACCAGCGCGTTCTTCGGTCCCTGGGACCGCTACAATTTTGTGCATAACGTCTTGCGCAGGCTGTCGATGGGCGAGGAAGTACACGCAAGCGACGAGTTGATGGTGTCGCCGACTTATGTGCCAGACCTTGCCTACCACGTTCTCGAACTGCTCATCGATGGCGCCACCGGTGTCTGGCATCTCGCCAACCGTGGGCAGGTGTCGTGGCATGAGCTTGCACTGGCCGTTGCGCGCCAGGCGGGTGTGAACCATGCCGGGCTGATCAAGGCCAGCGGCGGGCGGAAGGGCGTGACTGCCTTGACGAGCGAACGCGGATTGATCTTGCCACCTCTGGAGAACGCGATCGAACGGTTCGTGCGCGAATGCTGCATAGATTGGCAGGAAAGAGCGGCAGCTTAATGCTGCACAGAACCTGAAGGCAGGCTTGTAATCAAAATAGTCGAGACAGCGGCGATGCAGCCGGACAACAAGGATGAACATGGCAGAGACGGCATATCCGCGCCCGCAACTGGTGCGCGAACACTGGCAATCCCTGGACGGCAAATGGAAGTTCGTGTACGACGACGAGGGTCAGTACAACCACGCCACCGATCCCATCGAATGGAATGCCGAGATCACGGTGCCTTTTCCTCCCGAGTCGCAGGCAAGCGGCATCGGCGATCGCGGATTCCATCGCTCCTGCTGGTATGAACGCGAATTCCATATCAAGGCGGAAGGGCAGCGCGTATTGCTGCATTTCGGCGCAGTCGATTATTGGGCCAAGGTATGGGTGAACCGGCATCTCGTCGCCGAGCACGAGGGCGGTCACACGCCTTTCAGCGCCGATATCACACGCGTGCTCAACAAGGACGGCGTGCAGATAGTGACAGTGCAAGTCGAAGATGATCCTCATGACCTCGCCAAACCCCGCGGCAAGCAGGACTGGCAGCTGGAGCCGCATTCGATCTGGTATCCGCGCACTACTGGCATCTGGCAGTCGGTTTGGGTCGAGCGCGTGGGCCATACCTACATCAACAAGATACGCTGGACGCCTTTATTCGAGCACTTCGAGATCGGCTGTGAGACCTTCCTGGCTGGCGAGCTGGGAGACGACCTGACGGTTGAGGTGCGTATTTCGCACGGCGGCAAGATGCTTGCTGATGATCGCTACAAAATCCTCAACGGCGAGGCGAACCGCAAGATCAGTCTCGCCGACCCGGGCATCGATGACTCCCGCAACGAGCTGTTGTGGAGCCCGGAACGGCCGACGCTGCTCGATGTGGAGCTGATACTCCGGCGCGGCGACCAAGTCATCGACAAGGTGAAGTCATATACCGCGCTGCGCTCGGCTCATCTCAACCGCGACCGATTCATGCTGAACGGTCGGCCGTATACCCTGCGACTGGTGCTCGACCAGGGCTACTGGCCCGACACCTTGCTCGCCGCGCCGTCGGACGACGCGCTGAAGCGCGACGTCGAACTGGCGAAGGCCATGGGCTTCAACGGCGTACGCAAGCACCAGAAAATCGAGAATCCGCGCTATCTCTACTGGGCCGACAAGCTGGGCCTGCTGGTCTGGGAGGAAATGCCTTCCGCTTACCGCTTCACACCAGCGGCGATCAAGCGACTGGTGAAGGAGTGGACGGAAGTCATCGACCGCGATTACAGCCATCCCTGCGTGATCGTATGGGTGCCGTTCAATGAATCATGGGGCGTGCCCAACCTGACCTCGATGCAGGCGCACCGCAATGCAGTCGAAGCTCTTTATCACCTCACCCGCACGCTTGATCCGACGCGGCCGGTAATCGGCAACGATGGCTGGGAAGCCTCCGCAACCGACATTCTCGGTATCCACGACTACGACCCGAATCCCGAAAGCATCAAGCAGCGCTACGCATCGTCACCTAATTCTCAACAGGAACTGATCGACCGTCGGCGCCCCGGCGGCCGTATCCTCACGCTGGACGGATACCCGCATCGCGGCCAGCCGATTGTGCTGACGGAATTCGGCGGCATTGCCTATGCAAAGGGGCGGCGCGAACCGCAGGTGTGGGGCTATTCGGATGCGGATAGCGACGAGGAATTCCTCGGACACTACCGCCGGTTGCTCGAAGTGGTGAACGAAGTCAACATGTTCAGCGGCTTCTGCTACACGCAGTTTGCAGACACGTTTCAGGAAGCCAACGGTCTGTTGTTCGAGGACCGGACGCCCAAGCTTCCGCTGGAACAGATTGCTGCAGCCACGACGAACCTGAAGACCGGCAAGAACCAGAAAACGTACGGCGTATAGGCAGAACGCAGATGCGCCGGGGCCTCCAAGGCTTCGGCGCTATTCGTACGCGGTTAGACTTCTCGCGCCGGAGTCGGTAGACTTGAGGGCTTTTTCCAGCCTGGTTTTACGATGTCTTCCGATCCGGATATTTCCCCTGTTTCCGCCGATAGCGCCGAAGTGCGCTCGGTCTCTGCCGATGCGATCGAGCGTGAAGTGGCGCGTCGCCGCACCTTCGGCATTATTTCCCACCCCGACGCCGGCAAAACCACGTTGACGGAAAAGCTATTGCTCTTTTCAGGCGCGATTCAGCTTGCCGGTACAGTCAAGGCGCGAAAGAGCGGGCGGCACGCCACGTCGGACTGGATGGAAATCGAAAAGCAGCGCGGCATTTCCGTTGCCAGCTCGGTGATGCAGTTTGAATACCGCGACCACGTGGTCAACCTGCTCGACACGCCGGGTCACCAGGATTTTTCGGAAGATACCTATCGTGTGCTCACCGCGGTCGATTCTGCGCTGATGGTGATTGATGCCGCCAAGGGTGTGGAAGAGCAGACGATCAAGCTGCTGAACGTATGCCGCATGCGCGACACACCCATTCTCACCTTCATGAACAAGATGGATCGCGAAACGCGCGATCCTCTCGAGCTTCTCGATGAAGTCGAGTCGGTGCTGAAAATCCAGTGCGCACCGGTAACGTGGCCCATTGGCATGGGCAAGTCCTTCCGCGGCGTTTATCACTTGCTGAAGGACGAGATCCTGCTCTTCACGCCGGGCGGCGAGCGCGCCGACCAGGAGTTCGAAGTCATCAAGGGCATCGACAATCCGAGGCTCGCCGAAATGTTCCCGCTCGAGCTGGAACAGTTGAAGATGGAAGTCGAGCTGGTTCACGGCGCCTCGCATCCTTTCGATCTGGACGCTTTCCTCGCCGGCACCCAGACGCCGGTATTCTTCGGCTCGGCCATCAACAACTTCGGCGTGCGGGAAATCCTGAATGCCTTGCTGGACTGGGCTCCTGCGCCGCGGCCGCGCGACGCGAGCATGCGATCGGTGGAGCCGAACGAGGCACCGTTCTCGGGATTCGTGTTCAAGATCCAGGCCAACATGGACCCCGCGCACCGCGACCGCATTGCATTCCTGCGTGTGTGCTCCGGGCGCTTCGAGCGCGGCATGAAGCTCAAGCATCTGCGACTCAACCGCGAGATCAAGGTGTCGTCGGTCGTGACTTTCATGGCATCCAGCCGCGAGCAAGTGGAAGAGGCGTACGCCGGTGACATCATCGGTTTGCCCAATCACGGCAACATGCAGATCGGCGATTCCTTTTCGGAAGGCGAACTGCTGCAGTTCACCGGCATCCCGTATTTTGCGCCGGATTTCTTCCGCTCGGTGCGCATCCGTAATCCGCTCAAGATTAAGCAGCTTCACAAGGGCCTGCAGCAGCTGGGCGAGGAGGGCGCCGTGCAGGTGTTCAAGCCGGTAACGAGCGGCGACATCGTCCTGGGCGCTGTCGGTGTGCTGCAGTTTGAAGTGGTTGCCAGCCGTCTAATGAACGAGTACGGCGTCGATGCAGTCTTTGAAGGCACCAGCATCAGCAGCGCGCGATGGGTGACCTGTGATGACAAGAAAATGCTGGCCGATTTCGAACGGTCGTCTGCGGGCAGCAACCTTGCACATGATGCTGCTGGCAACCTCGCTTATCTCGCCACTTCCGGCGTCAATCTGAAGCTGACGCAAGAACGCTGGCCCGGCGTCACATTCCATGCTACTCGCGAACATGCAGTGAAGCTGTAATCTGTACATGCTTGCATCGGCCGCAATGGACCGGCTGCATCAATCTTGCATTTTGTTTAAGAAAATCGCGCTAGATTGGCGCGATTTGTTTTTAATCAATTGGCGCTCGTCGGCATTTTCCTATACTCCGTCATCGTTCGCTTCACCGAATTCCTACAAGCTCAAATAAAAATGTTCGCCTCCGAAATTGAGTTGTCTTCGAGGCGTAATGGAAGGAAACGAATATGCTGACCGCTACGTACTCCATCGTTGCTTTTTCTGCAGAACAGAAAAAAGTATGCAGCGCCCTCCAGCGGCTTCGGCAATACGTCGACGAGGCACTGCAGAAGCAGAGCGAGCCTGATCTCGCTCGCATCCAGTCCGCATTCGACCTGTTGTCCCAGTTCGAACAGCACTGTCATTCGCGCAAGCTGGAGAAGGTATTGATTCCTGCCGTGCGCAGTTCGTGCCGTGAGGCGGACGGCCTGGTGGCGGAACTCGAATCCATGAGCGATCGCGCGCTCGCATTGCTTCGCTCAGCGCAGGAACAGTTGCGGTTTGCTTTCGATAGTGGCATGGTGAAACTGAACGAACTGTTCGACGTGATGGCGTCTTACTGCGACAGCCTGCTAAAGCGTTTTGCGCGCGAAGAAGAAGAATTGCTGCCGCTGGCGATGCGTTCACTGACGATCGACCAATGGTTCGATATCGCTGCAGAGCTGCTGTCGGATGACAGCCAGCCTCCGCGCAAGCAAAAAAAGCCGGCAAACACTCAAGCCGTACCTTCCTAAAAACATCGATTCAGCCGCGAGTGTGATGCCCGGCCCTTGCGCTGCCAGGTTTTTCTTGGCA
>JAQSWC010000045.1 GCA_029266815.1 Paucimonas sp. | reverse complement strand
GTGAGCCGGGAAGGTATTGCTGCTCGAAGACCTGCCTTGCCTGGAACAACCGGCCTTCGGTTCTGTGCTCATAGATTTCCTTGCTGGATGAAGCATAGACGGCGCTGCTCTTCAGGATTTCAGCAAACAGTTTTTTCTCTTCGTCCGAGGCCAGGAGCTTGCCGATCTCTTCCTGCAGCTCTTTGGAATGTTTAGCCGACTGCTCCGAAATGGTTTCGAAGTACGCCATCAAGCTGGGGTCATTGCTCTTGGCGATCGCCGTAGTGCGATTGACGGCTGCGTTGATGTTCGAATGCCAGTCGGTGATGAGGCGCTCTTTAGTGAGCGGCGTTTCGGTCAGGTTTCGCGTCGCTTCCGCAACGGAAGCAAGCTGCCAGATCGCGATGCCCGCGACCAATAGCATGAGTCCGAGCACAATGCCGAAACTCAGTACGAGACGCGCCCTTGTCGTGAGCTGCTTGTTCATAGGCTTGTTTCTCCTTGCACTGTTTCGGATGTTGCAGCGGTGCACATTTACAAAATGAACGCTCTACAAAATGCACTCAAAAAATGCCAACTGACACGTCGCACCAATATTGCACATTCCCATGGAACTGCCAATTGCGTGGCAGCAACGTTAGAAAAATGGAATGCTGACAAATCGGTAAGCGTCATCGAGATAAAAAAGCCCTGCAACCTGGATTGCAGGGCCCTGCTTGGCTAAAAGGCTTACTTCACCTTAAGCTGTGTCTCTGTGTAGTAGCCGCTGTTGACCAGAACCTGCTTCCAGTTGGACTGATCAACCAATACTGGCTTGAGAAGACGGGTGGGAATAACCTTGACGCCATTGTTGTAAGTCTTGGTGTCGTTGACTTCCGGCTTTTTGCCCGCCAGGACGTCATCCACCAGCTTCACGGTAACCTTCGCCAGGTCGCGCGTATCCTTGAATACTGTAGAAGCCTGCTCGCCCCGGATGATGGACTTCACTGCCGGAATATCGGCATCCTGGCCAGTAACAATCGGGCAAGGCTGCTGCGCGCTGCAATAGCCCGCGCCCATCGCCGAAGCGAGAATCCCAACCGCAAGACCATCGTTCGGCGACAGCACCGCATGCAACCGATCCTTTCCATAGAAAGCGGAAAGCAACTTATCCATACGCGCCTGCGCCACGTTCGCATCCCAGCGCAACGTTGCCACCTTGTCCATCGCACTCTGCTTCGAACGAACCACCAGCTTGCCGCCGTCGATATGCGGCTTCAGAACCGACATCGCGCCATTAAAGAAAAAATGAGCATTGTTGTCATCAGGAGAACCGGCGAACAGTTCGATATTGAAAGGTCCCTTCCCTTGCTTCAGTCCAAGCTTGTCGACGATCGAATTGGCCTGCAGCACACCCACCTGAAAGTTATCGAAGGTAGTGTGGTAGTCGACATTGGGCGAGCCCTTGATCAGGCGGTCATAGGCAATAATCTTGATTCCCTTGTCGGCGGCCTTCTGCAAGGCGCCGGCGAGTTTCGTGCCGTCGATGGCGACAATTACCAGTACCTTGGCGCCCTTGTTGATCATGCTCTCGATCTGCGATACCTGGTTTGGAATATCGTCTTCTGCATATTGCAGATCCGCCTGGTAGCCGGCGCCCTGAAACTCCTTGGCCATCTTTGCACCTTCGGCATTCCACCGCGACTCGGCCTTGTTCGGCATCGAAATGCCTACGGAACCCTTTTGCTGAGCTGACGACAGCGGTGCCGCCACTATCAAACCTGCAGCTCCGATGCTGCCGGCTACAAACTTCAGCGCGTGAATAGCAGATGCTGTGTTCACTACTTCCTCCTGATAGGTATTTTCGGGCAATGCCGCGAGGCGGGGCACTCGATCCACCGTAAATCCGGCTTCTTTACCAGACCTGTAGATGCGTTTTTAGTTTATCTCGGGAAACCCTGAAATAGAAAGCGATTTCAGGAGTTGTGTTGGAAATGCCGCCCTTGATTCGTTGAGATTTCAGTGAGGTTGGTAACCGGTAAAAGAGATAAATAAGACGTCGCTGCCGTATATCGAAACGCACTTCCGGCTTTCCGGCAACCGCATACCGAACTTGCAGATGCGTGCGCGCTCTATCTCCATATGCACAATCCTAACTATCCGATATGAACATCCTGATGGTACTCACCTCGCACGGCGATCTGGGCAAAACCGGCAAATCCACCGGCGTATGGCTGGAAGAATTTGCTGCACCCTATTACATTTTCAAGGATGCGGGAGCCCGCATTACGCTTGCATCACCCAAAGGAGGACAACCGCCTCTCGATCCGAAAAGCCGCGACCCCGGTGCCGAGACCGAAGCGATCCGGCGTTTCAACGCCGATCGCGAGGCGCAGGCAGCGTTCACGGATACCGTTCTGCTTTCCAGCGTTTCACACGAAGAATTCGAGGGAGTGTTTTATCCCGGCGGGCACGGGCCGCTCTGGGATCTGTCGGAAGACCGCGATTCCATCACTGTGCTGGAAAGCATGGCCGCAGCCGGCAAGCCCATTGGCGCCGTATGCCATGGCCTGGCGGCTCTGCGGCATGCCAAACGCTATGACGGGCGGCCGCTGGTAGAAGGCAAGCGCGTCACAGGCTTTTCCAACTCGGAAGAGGAAGCCGCGCAACTGACATCCATCGTTCCTTTCCTGGTTGAAGATTCACTCAAACAAAAAGGCGGTATCTATAGCAAGGCACCGGATTGGCAGTCCCATGTGGAAGTCGACAGCCAGCTCATCACCGGACAGAACCCGGCCTCTTCGGAAGACGCGGCGCGCGCCTTTCTTCAGGCAGTGTCCAGAGAACCGGACAGCGGAGACAGGGAAGCAGAAGGCCCACGATAATTCTCCTCGGCGGAACCGATCCTGGCCGCAAGGTTATCGATGCGAAGCACAATGAGGCGAAGCGTTTGAACGCCGCAACCCCTCTAGCGCAACCGCGACATTGTTTCGTGTTGATTCCCGTATCTCCCGTATTTGCAATTTCTCTTTGCGCGAGGGAATGCTGATCGGTTGTGCTTGCGCATGCGCCCAAAAAAGTTGTCCGCAATGTTGCCTGTTACATCTGCACTCTCCGTTAGCTGCGCAACTTCAATGTGCATTTCTTGCGATTGATCCGGTCTACGCAGTCATCAGACCGGCATTCAACACGCATTTTTCACGCACTAATGGCAGGCATGACGCATAAATGTCGCAAGTGGTCTGCAACAGGTATTTGAGAAGCATGACCAAGTTAAAAAAGACTTCCTTCACCAAACTTTTTTCCTTGCTTCGCTCATACAATTGCGACCTTTCCGATGTGATCATGCAGATTGCAGACTCTGCCTGAATTCATCCACATCAGCTTCGGCTTCTTTTCACATTCATCCGATCAGATCAGACTAACAGGGAGTTCCCATGTGCGGCATCGTCGGCGCTTCGGCGCAAAACAATATCATTCCCATATTGATCGAAGGGCTCAAGCGCCTCGAATACCGTGGATACGATTCCTGCGGGATTGCGCTTCAGACCGCTGGCATGTTGAAACGCTCGCGTACCACCGAGCGCGTCGGCGATCTGGAACGGCAGTTGATGGAGTCGCCTCTTCACGGCGCAACCGGAATCGGCCATACGCGCTGGGCCACGCATGGAGCGCCAGCCTCGCATAATGCGCATCCGCATATTTCGCGCGAACGTATTGCGCTGGTACATAACGGCATCATCGAAAACCATGAGGCGCTCAAGGCGGAACTCGCCGATGCCGGGTACGGCTTCGAAAGCGAGACCGACACCGAGGTGATCGCGCACCTGATCGACAGTCTGTACCGCGGCGATCTGTACGAAGCAGTTCGCGAAAGCATCAGTCGCCTGAAAGGTGCGTATGCGATTGCGGTCATCAGCCGCGACGAGCCTGGCCGGATGATCGGTGCGAGGCTGGGCTCGCCGCTGGTTCTCGGCATCGGAGACTCCGCGCACTATCTCGCCTCGGACGCCATGGCGCTTGCAGGCGTCACGGACCGCATCATCTATCTGGAAGACGGCGATATCACTGATTTGAGTCCGCACGGTTTTTCGGTTTCGGATGCTGCGGGACACCGGGTGGAGCGAGACATCAAGCGTGTGACGATAGAAACGGGCGGCACCGACCTGGGCCCCTACCGCCACTTCATGCAGAAGGAAATCTTCGAACAACCGCGCGCGGTGGCCGACACGCTAGAGGGCGTAGTCGCCATCACGCCGGAGCTATTTGGCGAACGGGCAGCAGAGGTATTTGCGGGAACGGACTCCGTGCTCGTGCTGGCTTGCGGCACCAGCTTCTATGCAGGACTGGTGGCGAAGTACTGGATCGAGGCTGTCGCCCGCATTCCCGTACAAGTAGAGATCGCCAGCGAATACCGCTATCGCGACAGCGTGCCCGATCCGCGCACGCTGTCGGTCGTGGTTTCACAAAGTGGCGAAACTGCGGATACGCTGGCGGCATTGAAGCACGCAAAATCGCAAGGCATGAAGCACTCGCTTGCGATATGCAACGTCGGCACCAGCGCCATGGTGCGCGAATGCGAGCTCTCCTACGTAACGCGCGCCGGCGTCGAAGTCGGTGTCGCTTCCACCAAGGCGTTCACCACTCAACTGGTATCGCTTTTCCTGCTTGCGCTGACGCTGGCGAAATGTAAAGGCAGGCTACCTGCCGAGCAGGAAGCAGACCATATCAAGGCGATGCGGCATCTGCCCACCGCCATTAGCGCCGTGCTCGCACTCGAGCCGCAGGTGATCGCCTGGGCAGACACGTTCGCGCACAAGGAGCACGCGCTCTTCCTGGGGCGTGGATTGCACTATCCGATTGCGTTGGAGGGGGCGCTCAAGCTGAAGGAGATTTCCTACATCCACGCAGAAGGCTATCCCGCAGGAGAACTCAAGCACGGCCCGCTGGCACTCGTGACTGGCGACATGCCGGTAGTGACCATCGCGCCCAATGACGCTCTGATAGAGAAGCTGAAATCCAATATGCAAGAAGTGCGCGCGCGCGGCGGCAAGCTCTATGTGTTCGCGGATGCGGACTCCCATGTTTCGACCGGCGAAGGCATGCGCGTCATTCGCCTGCCGGAACACTACGGCCTGCTTTCGCCGATCCTGCATGTAGTGACGCTCCAGTTGCTGGCTTACCATACCGCGCTGGCACGCGGCACTGATGTGGACAAGCCGCGCAATCTTGCAAAATCCGTGACGGTCGAATAGCTCCTGTCTTCACAAGCCGAAACCGAAAAAGATTCAATAAGCCCGTGACTCATCAAGGAATGAAATGAATACTCGCCAATACCTGTATGCACTCCTACCGCTGATCATGCTGCAAGCCGCTTGCAGTATCGCGACGCCGTCGACGCCAAAAGATATCCAAGGCGGCAAACCCGCCGACTGGAAGCTGGTATGGGCAGACGAATTCGAAGGCAACGGCTTGCCCGATCCTTCCAAATGGGAATATGACACTGCCTCCAACAAGCGGGGCTGGCACAACAACGAGCTTCAATACTATTCGCGTGAGCGCCTCGACAACTCTCGCGTCGAAAATGGCCGACTCATTATCACTGCCCGGAAGGAACGCGTGGCGAGCGCTGCCGACTACGGCGGACAAGCCTATACGTCCGCACGCTTGCTTACGCTGGGCAAGCAAGAGTGGACTTATGGCTTTTTCGAAATACGTGCCAAGCTGCCCTGCGGGTTCGGCACGTGGCCGGCGATATGGATGCTCGGATCGGAGAACGTGGCGTGGCCTCTGAACGGCGAGATCGACATCATGGAACACGTCGGCAGGAAAAAAGGGGAAGTGTTGGGCACCATTCACACTCGCGCGTACAACCATCGGATCAACACGCAGAAAGGCGCGACCACAATGGTCCCTGACGCCTGCGATGCCTTCCACAACTACCAGCTCACGTGGACGAAAGACCGCATCCGAGTCGGCGTAGACAATGTCGACTATTTTGAATTCGAAAATCCGAAGGATGGCGATGTCCGCAAATGGCCTTTCGACAAGCCTCAGTACCTGATCCTCAATATCGCCGTGGGCGGCGACCTCGGCGGGAAGGTCGACGATTCCATCTTCCCGGTGCAAATGGAAGTGGACTATGTGCGCGTCTATCAGAAATAGGACGGCTGCTTGTACCCAATAGACGTTCTTTATATCGCCTCTGCAGCGCTCCTTCATGGAGCGCTTTTTTTGCCCTCATTATTGACGTACGTACCGTGTTCAAAGGCAGTTATCAAAAAATAGACAGTATTGCAGAGCCGGCAAAACTATCGCTATAATGCGCCACCTTATCGATATTACGTAATAACGTAATAAACCAACAGGGCTCAATATGGCGCGCTCCGGACTTCACAAATCAGAAGTAAAACAGGCAAAAGAGCTTTTGCTCTCTCAAGGGAAATATCCATCCGTCGATGCGGTGCGCGCGGCACTGGGAAATACCGGCTCCAAGAGCACTATTCACCGCTTTCTGAAAGAGCTGGAAAAAGAGGAAGACAGAAAGGACCACCGGCAGGCCAGGACCGCCAAGTCGTTGCAGGATCTTGTAGAAGAGCTGGCCGCCAGGCTGCATGCCGAAGCCGATGCCCGCATCGAGGAAATCCGAGCAGGCTATGAGGCCGCCATGCAGCAGAACGCCTTGGAAATGGCGGCGCTGCGAAAGCAGGTCGACACTCTGCAACAGCAATTGCGTGATACGGAAGAGACGGTTCAGCGCCTTGAACTGACGCACGATCTTCGCCTGGTAGCTTCCGCACCGGAGTCCGCTAAACGGCCGGCCCTGAATCTTTTCAGCACCCTGCTCAGCAGCAGCCGCGACGGCGGGCAGGCCCGCTCGTTTTTCAACCTGCTTTTCAATACTCGCTCGGGCGTCAATACCGATAACGACGCCCGGCAGGCAGGTTATGAAATGCTCTCACGGATATAAGCACTGTTGAACACGCTTGCATGAAGCTGAAGTAAAAGAAGCGTAGGCAAGAACAAGCTGAACGAATCGGCGAACGCCCCGCTCCATCTCAATAAAAAATAACGAGTAACCAAGGGAACAACATGCATACCGCAATGACCACCACGGAGATATTTCTCCTGGCGATGCTCATCATCTTCACCGTCCCCTATCTCATATGGAGGGTGGGAAAAACCGATTATTTTGCTCCGCTCGTGGTCGTGCAGATTATTGCCGGCGTGCTGCTTGGGCCAGGCATTCTAGGCAAGGTCTATCCGGAGTACTACTCCTTCGTGTTCACTCCTGCCGTGGTCCAGTGCCTGAACGGCGTGGCATGGTGGGCGGTAATGATCTTCGTCTGGATTGCAGGCATTGAACTCGACCTGAAGAAGGCTCGTGAACATATAAGGGAAAGCAGCATTACCGCAGGCCTGTCCCTTGGCATGCCCTTGCTTTTCGGCTGCATCGTGGCGGCCGGCATGCTGACGTTCGACGGCTGGATCGGCCCGAAAGCGCACACCTGGCAGTTCGTGCTGGGTGTTGGGATGGGATGTGCCGTCACCGCACTGCCGATATTGATTCTGCTTATGGAAAAGCTGGATATTCTGCGTCAGCCGATCGGCCAACGCATCCTGCGCTATGCCAGTCTCGACGATATCGCCATCTGGGGCGTGCTGGCGCTGATCTTGATGGACTGGGAACGCATTGAACGGCAAGTACTTTTCCTGGCTGCATTCGGCGTCCTGAGTTATCTGTTCCGCAAGATGGTGATCCGTCTCCAGGAGAGTGATCGCTGGTACGTAGCGCTCATCTGGCTGCTGGCGTGCGCACTGGGCGCGGACTGGAGCGGACTGCACTTCATGGTCGGCGCCTTCCTTGCCGGCGCAGTCATGGATAGCGACTGGTTCAAACAGGAAGACATGGACATGCTGCGCCACCATGTGCTTCTGGTCGTCATGCCCGTATTCTTCCTCAGCACCGGCTTGCGCACCCAGTGGGACGTCGGCGGCACGGCGGTATTTGTTGCCGCCGGAATCCTGCTCGTGGCCTCTATCGCCGGCAAACTCGCAGGCAACCATATTGCAGGCCGCGTACTGAAATGGGCTCCCGGCGAAGCTTCGATTGTCGGGTGGCTGCTGCAGACCAAGGGACTGATTGAAATCATTTTCGCCAATGTGTTACTTGATAAGGGACTCATCACCAGCGAGACTTTCACCGCCCTGCTATTGATGGCAATCGGCAGCACCATGCTGAGCATACCTATCGTGGCCCCGAAACTGCAGCGCATGAAAGAAATCATCTTCCGTTCGAAATGAGAAAGAGTCCCGGCGATGACGCGCTCCCTGCCCCCCAGACCTCCTCTCAGGAGCGGCGTCATCGCCTGCATGGGCATTTTCTTCGGCATCTCGGTGCTGGCCTATTTTTCCTTCGACTTGCGCATCCTGCTGGCGCTCGGGTCTTTCGGCTCTTCATCAGTGCTGCTGTTCGCTTTCTCCGACAATCATTTCTCGCAGCCGCGAAGCATCATTGGCGGTCATGTCGTCAGCTCGGCAGTCGGCTTGCTGGCACTGGTCATGTTCGGCAAGACATGGTGGACTTTGGGAATGGCAGTTGCGGTTGCTGCGGCAGTGATGATGGCAACGCGCACCATGCACCCGCCTGCGGGCTCCAATCCGATCATTGTTTTCCTGGGAGCGCCTGCATGGGATTTCCTGCTGTTTCCAACGCTGTTCGGCGCAATCGCCCTGGTGGCAGCGGGCTGGCTCTACCATCGCGCCTGCCGCCGCCCCTATCCGCTGTACTGGTTTGGAGGGGACCCTGCTGCGCCGGCAAAAACGGTGATGCTGACGCTACCAGCAATGGAAACAGGCTTCGCACGCATCGAGGAGGAAGCGGGAATGCCAGTCAGGGAACGGATGGAAGCGTGAAACGGTGAATGCTCTCACGCGCCCAAAAACCTAGAGCCCTTCCTTTTTCGCCTTCACATATTTCATGATGTTGATAAAGGTATCCGTCCAAACGGATCAAGCGCCATCATGTCGGCGGTGACGCCGCTGCCGGCCCTCGCCTTGATCGCCACGAAATCAGACTTCAGCATCTCGACATAATTCACTCCGCCGGCTTGCTGGTCGCCGCAGGGAACGGTGAAGGTGCGTTCACGCTTGCCGTCGATCGCATGCAGCATTGTGTTGGCCAGCAGGATCTGGTCCTTCAACTGATCTGCCGACGTCCTGTCCAGATCGTTTTTTGGCTGAACCCATTCACGTCCCGGCAATGCCGCGGAACACTGATGAAACAGGGTATGGTTTCCAAGTTCGTGCCCCCGCTGCGCGGCCGCCCGCCATTCGGACATACGCGTCGCCACGGACGGATTGGAAAGCGTGAGGTAGAAACTTCCCTTGAGCCTGTATTTATCCAGTGCGGGAATGACCTGATCCAGGTGAGAATTCAACGCATCATCGTAAGAAAGACTTACCGCCGCGCGGATCTTTCCAGGCCACTGGAATTGCCGTTCATTCGCCGCGAAGGCGAATTGAGACATTCCAAGCATGACCAGTAGCATTGCACCAATCCTGAATTTCATAAGCGTTCGTCCTTGGATTAATCAATCACGGTTGCAAAGCATACCGGTACATCGACGCGATGTCTTCCTGTGTTCAGATAACGCTATTTATTTTCCTGAAAGAGAACATGGCCGCAACTCAGAGTTGAACAGCCTTTCAAAATAAAAAAGGCCTGGTCGACATGACCAGGCCTTGAGTTGCTAGCTGCTTATCAGAAGCTGGATATCAGCATCCTGCGGTACTGCCGGCGGTGACGCCCAGAGTCTGGGTCATCATGTTGTAGCGGTCGATCCGGCTCTGCACCTTCGCTGGCAACTTGCCGTCGCATTCCAGCGCACCGTTGATCGCCCTGACGGTGTGACCAAAGCCCAGCGAATTCTTCATCGCATGATTCGGCGTCATGGTATGCGGACCCACTTGCGTCATCCAGTACCACAGTGCACTTCTCCAGGCGATATTCGAGTTCGTGGCCAGCAGCTCAGGGTTGTCCACCAACTGCGTACCCAGTCCCATTGCACTGCTCAGATTGCGATAGTTGGAGGTCCAGCTAATCTGAATCGGGCCGCGACCGAAGTACTGGTGATTCACGCTGGTACTGGCGCAAGTGACCTTGACCCAGTTCACATCGCAGTAATGCGGCCAGTTGGCAGTGTTG
>JAQSWC010000372.1 GCA_029266815.1 Paucimonas sp. | reverse complement strand
TCCAGCACTTTCTCGATTTCCGCTTCGCGTTCCAGCTTGGCTTGCCGTTCAGCTTCCTCCAAGCGCTGCTGTTCGATCGGTTCAGCGATGAACGGTACCGGCGCCTCCAGCCGGGGTTCTTCCTGTGGCGGCTCAGGCGTATCGAGCTCATCCTTTGCGTTTTCATCGGCTTTCGCCACTTCAAAGGTTTCAACACGCGCTTCCTTCTGCGCAATCACGCTGGGACGCTTTCGCTTTGCGGCACGGGAACGAGGCGGCGAAGGTCGCGGAGGTGTCGGCTTGATAACCGGAGCTGGAGGCGGGCTCACCATGCGCAAATCGGTGGCATCTGATGCAGGCTGCGTAACTGCAGGTGGCGGTGAAAGCGGCGGTAGCGGCGCAAAAATCTCGGCCGGCGGCGATGCAATGTTCTCGATACGAACGGAGAGCGGCAACGGTTCCGCTCGCCGCTCGCTCCACGGTAATTCCAGACCGGGCAAACCTGTGCCCGGAAGTCCGAATTCCAGCGACAGCAGCACGCCATGAAACAGCAATGAAAGAAGCACGGCCAGCGTTAGGCGTCGTGACAGGCGGCGGTCGGTTGCAATGGCGTCGGTCATGTCGGCTAAGGTCATCCGGAATCGCCAGAAAATGCGGGCGCAGGTGCGGTGAAATCGAAGTCTGTGTACGATCTTAGCCGAAGTCCCGGGTCAGGGTAGTTCCGAGACCAGCCTAGGACAGGAAGGACAACGCGTGCTTGGGAAAACGTAAAGTCAGGAGACCAGTTCTTCAAGCAAGGCTGCCGTGCGGGACGTGGCGCCGCGGTGCTGCAGCGAAAAACCGTGTGCGCTGCGCTCCATTTGCGCACGCTTTTCCAAGTTCTGAAGCAGCAGCGTTGCCTGCTTCATCATGTCGGCGGCGTTGTCCACCCGCAGCGCGCCGCCGGCCTCCACGGCGGCCTCGCTCACCACTGCGAAATTGAAAGTATGCGGCCCGATCAGGACCGGCTTACCCAGCATGCATGCCTCGATCAGGTTCTGCCCGCCCAGCGGCAACAGGCTGCCGCCGATGAAGGCCACGTCGCATGCGGCATAGTAGGCAAACATCTCGCCCATCGTATCGCCGAGCACAACCCGCACATCCGCCGGTACGTTGCCGGAAATCCGTGTGCGCCGCAGATACGAAATGCCGCGCACTTCCAGCATCTGCGCCACCTCGTCGAAGCGTTGCGGATGGCGCGGCACGATGATGATGAGAGTATCCGCCACTTTGAGCATACCGAGCGCATCCAGCAGCAAGCTCTCCTCTCCCTCACGCGTGCTCGCGCATAGCAAAACGGGACGATCGCCGAATCCAGAACGCATCGCAAGACCGCGATCCACCATGTCTGCGGGCGGCGCAATGTCGAACTTGACGCTGCCGGTTACCTGCACCTTTTGCGCGCCGAGGATACGCAATCTTTCGGCATCTCCATCTGTCTGCGCGCCGATGCAGCGAATTGCAGCAATGGCCGGCTTGATAAGCGCGCCAAAGCGTAGTCCCTTGCGCAAGGACCGCTGCGACAGCCGGGCGTTGACCAGGGCCACCGGCACGCCGGCAGCAGCACATTCGGCAACCAAATTCGGCCACACCTCGGTTTCCATCAGCACGCAGATTTTCGGTGCGAAACGGCGAATGAAGCGGCGCATCATCCAGCCAGTGTCATAGGGCAGGTAGCCCTGGCGCAGCCTCGCTCCATGCTTGGCAAAAAGCGACTGTCCGGTTGCACGGCCGGTGGGCGTCATGTGGGTCAGGAGAATAGTGCGCTGCGGGTACTTCTCAAGCAGGGCATCGATCAGCGGTTCGGCGGCACGCGTTTCGCCGACGGAGACAGCGTGGACCCACAGCACCTCTTTTGCTGTGATGTCATTTTCACCGTACCAGGCGAACCGTTCGTTCCAGTGCTCGAGGTAGCCCGGCTCCTTGCGGCCGCGCCGCCACAAGCGCAGGAGCACCAGCGGCAACGAAATCCACCATGCCAGCGAATAAAGTAAGCGTATCAATTCAGGGCCATCGGGTTAGCGGGCTCATGCAGCCCGCAAGAAATCAGGAATCAACAAGGCTGCCATTATGCCGTGCCTGCGAGGAGGTCAGACACGGGTGGCTGCCAGAAGCCGCGCCGTTGCCTGTATCACCTCGTTCGCGCTCGGCGGCTTGCCCTGATCGCCAAGATTGATGATGTTCTCCGACCAGTTGCCTTCGGTTTTCCACCGCGGGGAATCGCAATAGAGTTCTATCGTCGGACGGCAATATGCGGCCGCGATATGCGTGAGACCGGTATCCACACCGACCGCGATACGTGCCCGTTGCGCAAAAGCTACCGCTTCCATCATCGGCAATCTGGGAAGCACTACAGCACGCTCGATTCCGGCGGCAAGCCTTCGTGCGGTATCTCTTTCTTCTTCATTGCCCCAGCCCAGCAGCACCGGCTATCCTTGCGCATTCATGAAAGCGCCAAGCGCGATCCAGTTTTCGTCGGCCCATTTCTTCGCGGCACGCGCGGTGCCATGGAAGAAAGCAGCATATGGCTCCTCCGGCAGCCAGGCTGGGGCAATCTCAGGAGCGCGCATGCCGAAATCCGGCGCGGTATCGAGTTCATAGCCGGCCGCCTTGGCGGCGACGATGCGTCCGC
>JAQSWC010000044.1 GCA_029266815.1 Paucimonas sp. | reverse complement strand
AGAAATAGAGACGGTAGATCATCGGGTTGCCTACCGTGCAACCGGCCGCCAATATGCAAGGGGATGCCTGTCCGGCAATCGCTTGCCGGACAGGCATCCCCTTTTCAGCAACCGTTATTGCACGCCGCGCACAACGATTCCGCTGATTGTCGGCGCGCCGATCACTCGATTGAAATTGAGGTTGAGCACGCTGTCGTTAACCGTCGCACGCACTACCCGGTCGTACGCAACCAACCTTCCTCCCTGCGCCAGGATATCCACGCCGGCAGCGGCGATCTGGCCTTCCGCCGCCACGTCGAATACCCGCATGCCGGGAATGCGTGGCGAGCTGGTGGTTTCACTGAATTTCAAGACGATGTCGTAGGTGCCGTTCGGTACGGGAATCGCGTAGGTGACGTTGCCGCTGTTGTTGTACCGCCAGCTTCGATAGAGCGCTGAATCCGGCGTGCCTGTGAAAACCGTAGTGGCGGTCGCAGCGCCCTTGGTGCCGTAGCCGAGCGTATCTGCCGCATAGAACGTGCCGTCGGCAGCAGTATAGGCAGCGTCGGAGCCGGCATTGTAGGCGGCAACCAGTGGGCCGCTGGGGCGTACAGTGATCACTACGTCGCTTGATGCGCTTAGTTGCGAATCGGATGCTGTAAGGCGCAACACGTAAGTGCCCGGCAGCGCGAAGGTGGCATTGCTGTTCAAGGCAAATGTATTGCCGAAGGAAACCGAACCGGGACCGCTGAGCTTGCTCCAGGAGACGGAAAGCGGTATCGCGGCCGGCAAGCCGTCATCGGAGACCGTGCCCGATAGGGAGAGGGTAGTGCCCGGCCAGTCGACTGCCTGGTAGGTGCCTGCACTGACGCGCGGTGTCTGGTTGGCCGAGATGCCGCTGTAGTCCACGTTCAGCGTCGCCGTGCCGATATTGCCTGCCAAGTCCCTTGCCTGCACCGTGATTCGGTTGCTGCCGTAGACGAGTGGCACGTTCGTGATCGACCAGCTCGATCCGCTCAGTGTGCCCTTGAAGCCGCGGTCGGAGCGCCAGCTCACTTCAGCAATGCCGTTGGCATCGAAAGCGGTGCCGCTGATGTCCAGCGTGCCGGAGGTGGAAGCCGTACCGCCGGTCGGGCTCGTGATGGTCACGGTGGGCGCGGTGATATCGCCGCCTGCGCCCATATAGCCTATCCAGTAAGGCTCGTTGAGCGTGGTTCTTCCACCGTAGCTGCTGGTGACAGGCAGTTCCGCATAGGCATGGACAAGATTGAAGCCCGTGCTCAACGGAATCTCGTTCAGGTTCCAGTTCGTGCTGCTGCCGGTGCCGGGCATGGGGTTTTCTTCCCTGCCCTGGCGATAGACGGTAAACGTCTGGGTCGCGTCTGCGGTCGGCGGCGCCTTGGTGAGCACCAGCGTATTCGAAGAGGGAATGTCTGCGATATCGAAATAGCGTTTCCAGGTGAAAGTCTTGGTGCCGACCGTTTTGGAGTAGGTAATGGCGAGGCGGCCGGCGGTAGCCGGTTTGCTCAGGAAATTGGCCGATGCCGAGGTGAACGTCGTGCCGCTGATGACGCCGTCGCTACCCGATTGCGCACCTGAGGTGAAGTTGCTGCTCCAGCCCACGCGCAAAGTGGTCAACCCTGAAGGCGTGCCGACGGCAAGATTCAGCTTGCTGCCTTGCGTGACGCTCTTGATCCGGACATCGACCGGCCCGGTCATCGGCTGGCCGCGCCGCTGCGCCATCATCCACGGCAATAGCTGCGGAGTCTGATAGGCGGTTCTCCAGATGCCATGATTACCGGCGTCATAACGCGTGTAAATGATCTTTCGGCCGGAGTTGCGCCAAGTGTTGACCGAGTTCTCCATGCCGCTTACCGCCACCACGGTGTCGTCCACCGCATGAAAAGCCCAGACCGGCATGTCGGGCTGGAGGCTGTCTATCGAACTGCTGCCGCCGGACATCGGTACCAGGCAGGAGAACACCCCTTTGACCGTGGTGGCAGGAAGGTCCCAGGTACCGAATCCGCCGGCAGAGAGGCCGGTAAGGCAGATGCGGTCTTCATCAATGGAGCCGGGATAATAAGTCTTCAGCGTGTTGAGAATGGCAAGCAGATGCGGACCGCCCTGAGGCCAGAAGCCGCTCGCGTTCTGCGGAGCGACGAAGAACAGCGGATAAGTCTCCTGGTTTTCCAGCGAGACCAGTGCCAACGCGCCGTTGCCGGTGTTGCCACCCGCCGCAAGCTGCGCATTGTTATCGTAGTTGTTGTCCCTGGCGTTTTCGCCCATACCGTGCAAAAAAATGATCACCGGGTATTTTCTGGAGGAATCAAAATTTTTCGGCGGCAGGTAGCGATAGCCCCAGCCGTTGCCCGCAACTTTGCTCGTCTTGCCTATCGCATTGACTGCCGTATTTCCCCACAAAAAAGAACTGATCGGCGGATAGGTGGTGGCTGCAAATGCCTTCACACCGTAGAGCCACAGCGCGGCAAGAGCAAGCCAGAAAAGGAGACGCTGTTGACGGTGTCGTATTAAGGAAGAGGGTAATGGCTTGGCTACAACGCGAGTTTTCATTTTGTTGTTCCTTCACGATGGAGTTCAATCAATCGGCAGACAGGTGCGGCAGGTATGCTCCGCATTACAGGTGTCCCGATAGTAGAAGTCACTGAGAGTTGCGTGAAGGAAACCTTATTGCAAATTGGTATCAATTTGTGACAGATAAAATTTCTTTTCAGGATTTCTGGCGAAGTATCAATCAGTTAGCGTAAATGCTTGAACCAGATACTCTTATTGGCTGGTGTGGCGGCTGCGCATCGCACGCTTTAATAAAACGGGCCAGAGAACGATGGCGCCACCAACAGCATTGATCAGGAAACGTTAGTGAATTATTTAGAGGGCCGCGGCCGCTTTCAAACCATTGACCCATGACTTAGCCGGCAGCCTGGTTGCATCCTTGATCTTCGCAGCACGTTCATGGAGTGTGGCGAAATCCAGTAGAGGCTTTTGCTTAAAGGCCACCGCTACCACGTTCCCCTCGTGCACCTCGGGCAGGCACAACACTTCATCGAACGCGAAGCGCATGGCGCGAAGGTTCTTTGCATAGCTAGGGTGATCACCGAAAAGATTGACCGTCATGATGCCATGCGGCGCTAGGCTCGCGCTGCAAGCCACATAGAACTCGGGCGTATCGAGCACAGGACCCTTCGCGGTGGCGTCGTACAGATCTACCTGCAGCGCATCGAGGGAATCGCGTAGTAGCGGATTGGTTATAAAGTCCAGCGCATCCATTTCAAGCACGGTCAGACGTTCGTCGTTCGGCGGCAGCTTGAACATGGATTCGCAGATCGTGATCACTGCAGGATTCAGGTCGACCGCAGTGATTTTTGCGTCCGGGAATTGACGGTAGCAGAACTTGGTCAGCGCGCCGGTGCCGAGGCCGAGTTGCACAAGGTGCGAAGGACGGTCGATGAACAGCATCCACGCCATCATCTGCTGCGCATATTCGAGTTCTATCCAGTCCGGCTTACGGATGCGCATGGCGCCTTGTACCCATTCGGTGCCGAAATGAAGGTAACGGACACCTTCGGATTCGGAAAGCGTGACCGGCGCGAACTTCGGTTTGCGTGGCTTGCCGGCGGAAGGGGGCTTGCCGACACCGCTTTTTCGGTTGGCCTCAGCCTCGATGGATTTACGTTTGATGAGCATGTTTCCCGGGGGTCGCGCGGCAGTGAGAATGGCCGCAAACACGCGATTCTACCTAAGCGCGCGACTATCTCCCGGCGGCTGGCGCGCCGCGATCTCCTTATCGCACGACGATCATGCGCGCGGCGAAGGTGTCACCGCTGGAGCGGGCGAAATCGCAGGCGTGGGAGTAGGAGTGGGTGTATCGAAAGGCGTTGGTGTTGGAGTAGGGGTATCGAATGGGGTAGGAGTTGGCGTGTCGTCAGGCGTCGGCGTGGGGGTATCGGTCGGCGTCGGTGTGGGCGTGGGGGTGTCCGTTGGCGTCGGGGTGGGTGTATCCGTCGGAGCGGGCGTGATTGGAGCGGGCAAAGGTGTGGTTCCCGGGCCACTAGTGCCCGCATTGCCGCCGCCGCCGCCGCACGCAGTAACCACCATGCCTATGATGCATAGGGCGATCTGGGTGAAACGCGGTAAGGGCTCGCGCATGATGACTCCTTTACCGGTGAAGGCGAAGCGGTGATGAAGCCATGGTCGCAGTACGAGGCCGTACAGGCGCTGAGAATGATCAAGCTTGGATGAGCTGTCCCGCGGATTACGGGCAATGCGTTGATCAAGTCACGTCGTTTTCAGGAGAGAATGTTTTTCCAGATTTCAAGTTTTTCGTCGAAGGTTTTCTGCCGGTTGGCAGGAGAGGAAGAGGGTAGAACCCGGACTTCATACCCGGCGTCTTCGAACAGCGTCGCGTACATGCCTGAGGTCTTGCCATTGAAGCAGACTCGGAACAATGCGGGGCAGTACTGCCTGAGTATCTCGAACTGATTCACCTGAGCTTTGCGGATGGCACTATCCAGACTGCCCTTGCGCTCGCAGGCCGCGATGACATCCCACAGGCCGATGCGATGTTGCAGCAACCGATCCAGCCTCTTTTCGTATGAAAGCTCTTTCAGGTTTTCATTCAGCAATGACGACATGAGCGGCCAGAACTGATTGCGGGGATGGGCGTAATACTGTTTTGCCGCCAGCGAGGCTTCGCCGGGAAAGCTGCCGAGGATTATCACCCTGGTATCGGAAGCAGTAACCGGCGCAAGGCCCGCCAGTGGAGCAAGGGAGCTAGTAGGGCACATGAAAGTAAGAGCCTATCCCAATAGGGAATGCCCACCGGAAGGCCTGTCCCTACTGGGACAGGCTCTAAAGGACGCCTCAAGCGCCCCGGTTATTTTGATCCGGAAAGGACGGTTTACTTGCTGCTCATATCGAGCAACATGCTGTTCAGTCGCTTCACGAAACCAGCGGGATCGGCGAGTGCGCCGCCTTCAGCCAGCATTGCCTGATCGAAGAGGATGTTCGACCAGTCGTCGAACTTCTTCTCCTCATATTTCAGGCGCTGCACCAGCGGATGCTCCGGGTTGATTTCCAGGATAGGCTTCGCCTCAGGTCCTTTCTGGCCCGCCGCTTTCAGCATGCGCATCAGATTGTTCGACAGTTCGTGTTCGTCCGCCACCAGGCAGGCCGGCGAATCGGTCAGGCGGAAGGTCACGCGCACTTCCTTGGCCTTGTCGGCCAGCGCGGTTTTCATCTTCTCGACCAGGTCTTTGTAGTCAGCCTCGACTTCCTCATGCTTCTTTTTCTCGGCTTCATCTTCCAGCTTGCCCAGATCGAGATCGCCCTTGGCCACCGACACCAGTTCCTTCTCTTCGAAGCTGTGCAGGAAGGACAGCATCCATTCGTCCACACGATCGGTCAGCAGCAGCACTTCCACTCCTTTCTTGCGGAAGATTTCCAGGTGCGGGCTGCTCTTCGCCGCCGCAAACGTATCGGCCGTGATGTAGTAAATCTTGTCCTGGCCTTCCTTCATGCGGCTCACATAGTCGGCGAATGAAACGTTCTGCTCATCGCTGTCGTTATGTGTGGAGGCAAAGCGCAGCAGCTTGGCAATGCGCTCCTTGTTGCCCATGTCTTCGCCGATGCCTTCCTTCAGCACCTGGCCGAATTCTTTCCAGAAGGTCGTGTACTTGTCCTTCTCGGCCTGCTCCTCCGAATTCGCCAATTCTTCCAGCATGGAGAGCACGCGCTTGGTAGAGCCTTCGCGGATCACTTTCACATCGCGCGATTCCTGCAGGATTTCACGCGACACATTCAGCGGCAGGTCGCTGGAATCGATCACGCCTTTCACGAAACGCAGGTACACCGGCATCAGTTGCTCGGCGTCGTCCATGATGAACACGCGCTTCACGTAAAGCTTGAGCCCGCCGCGCTTGTTGCGGTCCCACAGGTCGAACGGCGCGCGTGAAGGAATATAGAGTAGCTGCGTGTATTCGCTGCGACCCTCGACGCGGTTGTGCGTATAGGTGAGCGGCTCCTCGAAATCATGCGACACATGCTTGTAGAACTCGGTGTATTGCTCGGGCGTGATGTCGGACTTGCTGCGGGTCCAGAGCGCACTGGCCTGGTTGATGTTTTCGAACTCATCCTTGACGACGGTTTCCTTCTTTTCCTCGTCCCATTCCTCTTTCTGCATCTGGATGGGCAGCGAGATATGGTCGGAATACTTGCGGACGATGGATTTCAGCTTCCAGGAAGAGAGCAATTCGTCCTCACCTTCGCGCAGGTGCAGCGTGATGTCGGTGCCGCGAGCGGGTTTGTCGATGGCCTCTACGCTGAAGTCGCCTTCGCCGCCCGATTCCCAGCGCACGCCATCGGTATGGTCGGCGCCGGCACGGCGGGTTTCAACCGTGACCTTGTCGGCAACGATGAAGGCGGAATAGAAGCCCACGCCGAACTGGCCGATCAGCGCCGCATCCTTCTGCTGGTCGCCGGAAAGCTTGGAAAAGAATTCCTTGGTGCCGGACTTGGCAATGGTACCGAGGTGGGAAATGGCTTCATCGCGGTTCATGCCGATGCCGTTATCCGAAATCGTGACAGTGCGTGCTTCTTTATTGAAGGTAATCCTGATTTTGAGTTCGGGATCATTCTCGAAGAGCGATGCATTGTTGATTGCCTCGAAGCGCAGTTTGTCGGCAGCGTCGGACGCGTTCGAAATCAGCTCGCGCAGGAAAATTTCCTTATTGGAATAAAGCGAGTGGATCATCAACTGCAGCAGTTGCTTTACCTCTGCCTGGAAACCAAGGGTTTGCTTTTCGGATACGGCCATTTTCAACCTCGATAAATAATTAAAAGAAACAAGTCCGGTATTGTCCTGCACTTGTGCGGCTCAGGTGCACAGGGGCTGCTTTCAGTGGGAAATATTTGGGCTAGCTCAAAGCTTGGCCCTTTCGCTCTTGCCCGGAAAGCAAGAGTCAGCCGACAAATGGGGATGTCGAGCAGGTTTTCAAGCCCTGTCCAGATGCCGGCTCAAAAATCTCAGTACGCCGGGGTCAGACATGGTGGCTATGTTGATTCGCGTGCGATGGGAGGGCAGCTGGCTGGGCGAAAACAGGCTGCCAGGTGCGAAAAGATAACCTTCCTCCATCGCCTTTTCAGCCAGTACGTTGGTATCGCAACCGGCGTTGGCCCAGACGAAGATACCCGCCGAGGGGGCGCCGTCCACTTTCAAGCCTACCCGCTCGAGCTGGCGCAGCGTCCTGTCGCGTACTTCATCCATTTTTGCGCGTAGCCGGTCTACATGTTTGCGGAAGTGGCCTTCGGAGAGAATCTTGTAGATCACCCGTTCGCCGACTTCGGGCGTGGTAAGGGCAGTCAGCATTTTCTGGTCGGTCAGCCGCCGCGCCATATCGGGCGATGCAGCGATGAAACCGACTCGCAGGTTCGCCGCTACTGTCTTGGAAAAGCCGCCGAGGTAGATCACCCGCTTGAGCTGGTCCAGCGATGCGACCCGCATCACAGGATGCGCAGGACCGCCGGGGTTCATGTCGCAATAGATATCATACTCCACCACGATGAAATCATGCTGTTCCTCAATCTTCAGCACCTGGAAAGCCCGTGCCGCCGACATCGACGTCGAGGTCGGATTGTGAAGCACCGAGTTGATGACAAAGAATTTCGGCTTGTGCAGCGCGGCTAGTTCATCGAGACGCTCTATGTCCGGCCCGTCAGGAAGACGGGGAATACCGACCACCTTCATGCCCATCTCGGCCAGCATGCCGAACATGTGGAACCAGGCAGGATCATCCACGAAGACCGTATCGCCGGGGCGGGCGAGCTGGCGCGCCACCAGATCCAGCCCCTGCGTGATGCCGGCGGTGGTAACGATCTGTTCGGGCGCTGCCGCGATTTCCAGCTCGGCCAATTTCAGTTGCAGTTGCTGACGCAAGGGAAGGAATCCCTGCGGGCTGCCGTAGTGAAGAAGCTGGCTATGCTGCTGCCGGGAGATGGAACGCAGGCTGGCAGCCACCAGTTCGCCGTCGAGCCATTCGACAGGCAGTAATCCCGAACCCGGCATCCTCTGCGGCGGATGTTCACGGAACATGTTCCTCACCAGCCAGGCGACGTCGATTTGTTTTGACGCCGCATCCGCAACGGCAGAACGCGGCGCACGCAGCAGTTGGCGTTCACGCACGTAAAAACCGGAGCCCCGGCGCGATTCGAGCAAGCCTTTTGCCACCAGCCGGTCATAGGCTTCGACCACGGTAAAGCGGGACACGCCGTGCGAATCCGCGAACAGACGGATCGACGGCATGCGCGAACCGGTGCGCAGCAGCTTGTCGTCGATGCGCGTTTCGATGAGGCGTACGATCTGCTCCACCAGCGATTCGCCGCTTTCGCGGGAAATCGTATGCGTCAGCAGGGGAAGCTTGTGAAGATGGGCTGTATTGGTCATATTGCCATAACAGTGTGCGGAATTATTTGAAAAATTGTACCGGTACTGTACTGGATGTGATGGTTAGTATGCAAGCTCCAATCACGTTTCCAGGAGCTGCCGATGGAATCCCTGCTACCGCTAGCCATGTTTGCTTTCGTGATGTCGATTACGCCGGGGCCGAACAACATCATGCTCACTTCGTCGGGGCTGATGTTCGGCTTCAAGCGGTCGATACCGCACATGCTCGGTATTACAGCCGGATGCGCGGTCATGTCTGCTCTGTGCGCGGTAGGCGTCGGTGCGGTCTTCACAGCCCTGCCGCAAAGCGAAACCATATTGAAGTCCATTGGTTCCGCCTATCTGTTGTATCTGGCCTGGAAGCTCAGGCGCATATCAGTCGCCGACGATGGAGTGGAAGAGGGCAGGCCGATGACATTTCATGGCGCAGCGGCGTTCCAGTTCATCAATCCCAAGGCATGGATCATGGCAGTCAGCGGCGCTGCCGGCTTCTTGCCGAAGCTGCAGCCCTTCGGCCTGGCGGTAGCGGTGTTTTGCCTGGTCTATTGCAGCGTGGGCCTGCCGTGTATCAGCGTGTGGGCGGGAGCAGGAGCGGCATTGAGGCGTTATCTGAGGCAGCGGGTATGGCGGATCGTATTCTGCACGACGATGGTGGTGCTGACGGTGTACTCGGCAATCGCCATGTGGATCTGAGAGCCTGCCTGACACGGAATTTTCCAATCGGCCCTGAGCTATTTTTAACGGGAGGTG
>JAQSWC010000043.1 GCA_029266815.1 Paucimonas sp. | reverse complement strand
AGGCGGTATAGATGCCCGATGCGGGATCACGTACCACCGAGAGATTCATTTCGCTGGCCTCCATGGGAGTGTTTTCCCCGGTGATGCCTGCAATCAGGCGGAATGTGCCGTCCGAGAAATCCTGGCGATGACGCGCATCGACGCCGAGCGAGGTGAAATGCTGGCTGGTCGTCCGCCCCAAGGCCGTGAACGCGCCGGTGTTGAAGATCAGGTAGCTCGGAAGCTGGTTGGTGGTGTTGTCCCGCGCGTAGGCGGTGATGGTGGTCATACCGCCGGAATTCCAGTTGCCTTCCAGCGCGCTCGATAGCCGGGTCGCTTCCACCTTACGCCAGGTGAATGTCTGATAGCTGAAGCCGGGGCGGTTGTCGTAGTCACTCTTGTTCAGGGTTCCCGGCATGTCGGTCAACAGCCGGTTGTAGCTCAACACCGTTTTCAGCAACGTGGTATCGGACACGCCAAGGTCGTAGCGCAAGGTCACGCCATCCTTGTCGGCATCGTTGTAGCTCTGCCAGCCGCCGCGTCGCTGCGCTTTGTAGCCGGCAATGCGCAGTCCGTGGTTGCCGAAGGCACCCGAGGCACCGTAATCGATGCGGCGATAGCCCTGGTCGGTGAGCTGCACGCCGATAGTCGCTTCCGGCTTCGGGCTGGGCGCGCGCGTAAAGAAATTGACGGCGCCGCCGACCGCATTGCTGCCGTAAAGCGACGAGGCCGGTCCCTTCAACACCTCTATGTCGCCCACGCCGGTCAGGTTGATTTCATACAAGGAGTTATGGTTGAACAAGCCGACCGGGCGGATCGGCAGGCCGTCTTCCATATAGAGATACACCGCGTTGTAGGACAGCGGCTGGCGGATGCTCATGCTGTGCTGCTCATTGCCGAGGTCGGTGACATACACACCGGGCGCTTCGTTAAGTAACTGCCCGACGAAAGTCGGCTTCTTCTGTTCTATCGTCTCGCGGCCTATCTTGGAAATGGCGGCCGGCGTGTCGCGCAGCAGGGTTCCTTCCTTGGAACCCGACACGACTACGATGTCAGCCAGCGTTGCAATCTGATCGACGGCTTCTGCTCCGGCGGCATGCACAGCCGGGAAGGCTGCGGCGAGGGCGGCGCCTAGAAGCGCCAGTCGCCTGGTGAGATACATGTGCATCTTCTTCTTTCGTTCATGAAATCAGCTCGGACACGGCACGGCCACCTCTTCCGAGGCTGCGGATACGGTGCATGGGAGGTGGATTTCGCCTGCCGCGAGGCAGACGTCAGGCCCGAGCCGGCGGGCCGCGTGGCGGCGCCGCGAAAGAAGGACTGGTTTTGGGATTGGGAACAGAAACGGCGTGCGCCGCGATAACTGCGATGTCGGCCACAACGATATCGGGAACGAATGCCGGCGGCGTGGCAAGCGACATGCCGATGATGCAGAAGCCGCAATGCGGCGCATTGAATTTCTCAAGCGGCGACGGATGCGAATTGTCCGCCGACGCGTGTTCTGCCGAATGATCGCCATATGGACATGCTTCTGCCATTGCCGGCAGCATCGATGCCGCATGCAGGCGCGAGATGGCAGGCATCAATGCATGGCACAGGATCGCGAAGATCGCGATCCAGGCTATGAAAATTCGACTGATGCGTAGCTGACTCAGCATTGAATCTGGTCTGCCCGTTGGGCAAATGAATTTGAGTGGTTGCGGAAAACGGCTGGCGCTTCAGGCGCCGCGCTCATTGCAGCATGCAAGGCAACATGTCGCCATCGGACTGCCGCATGTTTGATGCCGACGCACTTGCGCCGGCTCAAAAAAGTTACGACGCCAGGACCGGTGGCGCGCGGGAATGTGGCACTGCCCACGCGACGAGAGACTCGGGAGAGTCCAGAGCGGGCACGAGAAAGGAATAGCCGGAGAGTAAAGCTGGCGACGCCGGCACGACTTGGGCGGTCATTGCCCAGGCTTTGCCGTTGCCGGAACATAGTGGACAGTGATGAACCTGCAGAGCGTCTTTGGCCGGAGTAGTCGACTGAAAGGCAGCCGGATCGGCCGTACTGCTCACCTTGACCAGCTTGGTGCCGGCCACCGAACATATTTCACCCCAGGACTGGTCGCTCTTCTCCGCCGCTGTCGCATGAGAAACCGACGGCCCAAACGACGCCATCAGGATCGCGAACAACGAAATCCACGAAGCGAAATTCTCCAATGTCCGGCGCATCTGCATGTTGCGATTCTATCATCGCTGATGGACATCCTTTTTACTTCATGCGGCACTTCGTACGGCTATGCATCATGCACCAGGTTGCGCTTGCCCGGCAGGATGCCGAGGCGGTCGCGCGACTGACGCGTAACCCTTGCCAGCAAGGGCATGCCTTCAGCCTGCAACCGAAGGATGACATGGGCATTGTTATTCGACGGCGCCTCGGCCATCACTTCCGCAGGCAGTTGGTTCAGCACAGACATATCGTCGTGGGCAGCCAACGCCACGCTGACATCGCGCGCGAGTATCCGCAGCCGCACCCTGTCTCCAACGGCAGGGCCGCATCCGGCTACCTGCACCAGGCTGCCTGCAACACGCAGCCGCGAAATGCCATAGTGTGGATCGTGGGATTCAACCTTGCCTTCCACTACCACTGCGGCGCTTTCTTCGAAAGCCGTCGGAAGGTCGAGGCGCGAACTGACCTCCGCGATCGTGCCGCTTGCCAGGACCCTGCCCGCTTCCAGCAGCACAACGTGGTCCGCAAGCCGCGCTACTTCATCCGGCGAATGGCTTACATACAGCATGGGAATTGCGAGCTCATCATGGATGCGTTCCAGGTAAGGAAGCACTTCCTCCCTGCGCGTCGGATCGAGCGACGCCAGCGGTTCATCCATCAACAGCAAGTCGGGACTGGTGAGCAGGGAACGAGCGATAGCCACACGCTGTCGCTCGCCACCCGACAAGCCGTCGGGGTAGCGTTGGAGCAAATGCTCTATGCCGAGCAACGACAGTACCGGCTTCCATTCCAGCTTGCGGCTCGAAGGAGGAATTCGCTTCCAGCCGAATTCCAGATTACGCCGCACGTTCAGGTGTGGCAGCAGGCTCGCCTCCTGGAACACGTAGCCGAGTGCGCGTCGAAAGGTGGGCACGAACAGGCCAATTTCATCGTCCTGCCATACCTCGTCATTGACTTTCAGATAGCCGACGTGTCGCTCCAGACCGGCTATTGCCCTCAGCAAGGTGGTCTTCCCTGCTCCAGAGCGGCCGAGAAAGGCGGTAACGCCTCGGCCGGGCAAGGCCAGATCCGCATGCAGGGCGAAGCTGCCCTGGTCTATGTTGAAGCGGGCATGTATGGCGCGCTCGCTCACTTGAACCTGCGGGAAGGATTGAAGGTATATAGCGTGAACAGAACAACGAAGCTGAACACCAGCATGCCGCCTGCCAGCCAATGCGCCTTTGCGTATTCAAGCGCTTCGACGTGATCGTAGATCTGTACCGAGATAACGCGGGTTTTATCGGGGATATTCCCGCCTATCATCAGCACGACACCGAATTCGCCCACTGTATGCGCGAAGCCGAGGATGGCCGCAGTCATGAAACCTGGCCTGGCCAGCGGCACTGCTACTGAAAAGAATGCATCCAGCGGGCTGGCGCGCAAGGTGGCTGCAGCTTCCAGAGGGCGGTTGCCGATTGCCTCGAATGCGTTCTGTAAAGGCTGCACGGCAAACGGCAGTGAATAGAAAACGGAAGCGATCACCAGCCCGGCAAAGCTGAACGGCAAAATGCCTATGCCCAGCAGGCTGGTCAAGCGCCCTATCGGACCTTCCGGCCCCATCGAGACCAGCAGATAGAAACCAAGTACCGTCGGAGGTAGCACCAGCGGCAGCGCCACGACTGCACCCACCGCCGCCTTCAGACGGGAGCGTGTGCGTGCCAGCCACCAAGCGAGGGGCGTACCGATCAACAGCAGTAATATCGTCACCACCGTGGCCAGCTTGATCGTCAGGAGGATGGCACCCCAGTCTTCGGCTTCAATCATTTTTCGCCTTCAGGCTGTATCCGTATTGGCGGATCACCTCTCTCGCCCAGTCGCTCTTCATGAAACGCATTAGGGATTCCGCCGCCGGCTTGCCTTGGCCTTTCTTCAGGATGAGCGCATCCTGAAGAATCGGCGTGTGCAGCCCCGCCGGCACGATCCAGGCTGAGCCGGATTTGAGTTTGCCGTCCTTATAGACCTGTGACATCGCGACAAAACCGAGCTCAGCATTGCCGCTGGAGGCGAACTGGAACGTTTGCGCGATGTTCTCGCCCTGCACGAACCTCGGCTGCATCTCCTCCAGCAGATTCATTCCCTTCAGCGTCTCCACTGCGGCGGCACCGTACGGCGCCAGCCTGGGATTCGCGATTGCGAGATGAGCGAAGCCGCCCTTTTTCAACACGACACCGCGTGCATCCACGCTATCCGGTTTCGCACTCCACAAGACCAGCCTGCCTATCGCATAGGTGAACCGGCTGTCGGCAACAGCCAGCCCGTCGTGCTCCAGCTTTGCCGGCGTCTCGCTGTCGGCGGCAAACAGCATCTCGAAGGGCGCACCATTCCTGATCTGTGCATAGAACCTGCCCGTCGCGCCTGAGGTAAGAATTGCCTTGTGCCCGCTTTCCTTCTCGAATTCGAGTGCGATCTTTTTCATGGGCTCCATGAAGTTTGCGGCAACGGCCACCTGCACTTCGTCTGCGTGAGCATGCAGCGCAGAAAGCAAGGCAAAAAAGAAGACAGCAATACGGAGCATGGCAACAAAGAGAATGGAGTTAAAGCGCTATATCTTGCCAGACACAGCGAAAAGCGCACAACGATGGCGGTTTTCAATGTTTATCTAACGCTTCTCAAGCATCGAAAGGATTTTTTTCCACTCAGCCTGAGCAGCCGTTTCCGACTTGCGCTGCATCCTGCGATAATGGGTCAGCACCGCTCTGCCGGCTTCCGTAATGTAAGCCCCGCCACCCTTGCTGCCGCCGGCCGCGGTCGCCACCAGCGGCTCACGAAAACAGCGGTTCATCGTATCGACCAGCAGCCAGGCGCGCCGGTACGACATACCCATGGCGCGCGCGGCGCCGCTGATCGAGCCGCACTCCTCTATGGCCACCAGCAAGTCCGCCTTGCCCGGCCCCATGGCCACTTCTTCCGCATGCAGTATGCGCAGCTTGATGTCGAGTTGGTTAGCATCCATGGCTATTCAGCCCATCCCCGCGACAATGCGGCCAATCACGTCCTGAAAGCGCGCCGTGATCTGCGAATACCATTGCGCGTCCGCCGGAGCGAATGCCGCTTTCATCTTTCTTCTGGCCCATTCCCGTTGGCGCGGCGTCAGTTGCGCCGCATTCAATCGACACCACTGGTCGGCGCGCAGCGCATTCAACACGGCTAGAGGCGCAACCGTGCCGAACTCCAGACCGACCGCATGGCTTGTCGCCGTTACGCGCCGGTCGAAGGCGGCCGTCAGTGTGCCTTCCACTGCGGCGGTAACCGAATCCCCGGCCGCCATCGATTTCAATTCGCCGCTGAACCAGCGAGACAGTTCCTGAAAGCCTTCAGACGATTCTGGCAGGTAGCTGATCAGCTCGCCAATGCCGCGCTTTCCAAGGCCGGAATGGATGTCCAACAGGAAGACGGATCGCCGTCCCCGCGTGAATTCGTCGACGATGCTCTCCCAGGTGACCCTGCTTTTCGCTGGCGATTGCCCGCCGAAAAACAAGCCCTCCGCGCGGTGGTACTGGCCCGTCGTAATCGCCTCCTGGATGCGGCGGCGCCGCGCGGCGCTCAGTGCACCGCTCAACAGGCATAGCTCGTTCCACCATCCGCCGGGCAACGGCCGGTATCTTTTCACTAGACGGTTGTGAAAAGTGTCGTAGCTGCGGCCCGTATCAGGCTTCACGGGAAAATCGACGAAGTTGCGGTTCAGGTCGATGCCTTCCTCGGTCACGCGCCGGTCATGGAAGTAGCCCCACGGATTGACCGCATGCACCAACAGGAAACCCAGACCGCTTGTCGTATATCGGGATGCATAATCGCGCAGGAAACCGAACTGGCAGGAGCTGCCGGCATAGCCTTCTATGCCATGCGTGCCGCTGGCAACGATAATCAGCTTGTCTGCGTCAGCCGGTCCGAGATACGCGATGTCAGTCGAGAGGCGCGCGGTCTCCTCACCGTCTTCCTGGAAGTACCGGCGAATGGCAGCACCGGCTTGCCCGGCGAGGCCAAGAAAGGTTTGTCGCGATTCTAGGTAGTGACTGGACAGCACGGATAAGCAGGGAAACAGACAGGATCAGGCCGGTCGATAAGGGCGATACTCCGTTACAAGCGCGCATCGTACCGCGGCACCATGTTCGCCGCAAACCGTAGTCAGAGGAAGCCGTACGGAAGTCAGGTAATGAACCCCAGCAGGGCGGCCTTCACCACAGCCTGTGTCTTATTGACGGCGCCGAGCTTGTTCACAGCGTTGTTGATGTGGAAGTTGACCGTGGCTGCGGAAATGCCGGAAATCTGGCCAATCTCATAAGCAGTCTTCCCGTCCGCCGTCCACCGCAGGATTTCTATTTCACGTGGCGTAAGCTGCGCCTGGGATTCAGGCAGATGCTGCATGGTGACCAGCTTGGAGAAACCCGCGTAGGCCATCTGCACCAGCCAGTGCATCTTCGATTCCTTGCTCTCCAGTTCCTGCAGGGTAAGCTGTTCGGCGCCGCGTGCCAGTGTCAACATTCCGATGACGCCGCGCGAATCGCGCGCAGACTGCGCCCATCCATGCTTCAGGCCGTGAGCGTTGGCGTTTTCCCATAGATCAATGACGGGCGCGAACTCGTCGCGTCCCCATAGGATGGGCACTGAGGAGCGCACGCCGTGCTGCACGGTCGGATCCACCGAGAGATAGTTGTTCCTGCTGTACTCCTTCTGCCATTCAAGCGGATAGTTGTTGAACATAACCACTTTGGGATTCGACACCGGCAGCGGCAGGCGGATGCCATAGGCGCAGTAGTCAAAGCCGAGGCTGGAGGCGGCATTGGACACGCGGACGAACAGGTCGTCCACAAGATTTACATTGATCAAGTCATTCAGACTTTCTTCGCGCCAGGCTTCCATTTATCTTCCTTTTTTTATAGCGCTCACAATATTGCTAGGTCGCTTTCCTATGCAGATTGCTTTAAGATCGTTGCATAGTGCGTTTCACGCTTTTAAACTTCTCCCTACAGCTTTTACGTGACCACCCATCATGCCTGCGCAGCTCAACGACGGATATATCCGCATGAACTACAGTGCCCTGAGTGCACTGCCTTTGGACCATCTCTTGACTTTTAGTGACGAGGATTTTTTGCTCGAACTTTACATGCAAGGCATCCCCGCAGCAAGCGCAGGCTTCTCTGAATGGAAAACCGACGCTTCCACCGCTGTTTCACTAGGCATGGGATGGTATGTAGATGCATCCACAGGACATATATTGCTCGCTCCCGAACCAATCCGCAGCAACCTGATGTTGATCGATCGCAAAGGATATGATTTGGGAATGCCGCAAACCTCCAGCCTGCTTCGGAACTGGCTGCAATCCTTCAACTGGCAAGCACAAATTTCCGCTGCGGTGGAACCCTCCTGACGCGGCAATATCCGTGGAGATTTTTCTCTACATCGATTTCTTTTCCTGCTACTTCGCGCGCATCCTTGCTGCTGCAGGAACAGGTGCCACTCTCCGTTTCCAGTCTCATAGCACGTGTCGGCTTGCGCGCAGCGGCGCTAGCTGCCGCATGACAACACTGCCTGCTCAACCTGGTGCAACTGCTTGTCGATGGATCACTTCCGGCTCTGGGCTCCAGACTTCGGGCTTCATTTGCTCGCTGATGCAATTCACTAAAACAGTGCGCCCGCACTTTCAATCCGTGTAACAAACGGTATTTCCCTAGCAAGTTTGCTAGTTACAAGCCCTTCCTTTCTCGTTTGTAATACACCTCATCAAAACATCAAGGAGAGGCGCTATGCAAACAATCTCTGGAAGCACTCGCGAGTTTTCACCGCAACTGCAGCATGCGATGGCGACGTATCGCCACAAGATCTTCATCGAACGGTTGGGCTGGGACTTGCCTGTTGCAAACGGCCAGGAGACAGATGAGTTCGATCGCCCTGATACGGTATATGTGCTCGGAAAAGATACGAGCGGCAACATTACCGGTTGCGCCCGACTATTGCCGACCACACGTCCCTACCTGCTTGGCGAGATATTCCCTGAGCTGATGAACGGCCAGGCGGTACCTCGCGCTTCGGATGTATGGGAGCTGTCGCGCTTTGCCGCGGTCGACCTCAACCTGCCGGCTACCCGCGTCAATCCGCGCGATGAGGCTTATCGCGCTCGAGCCTTGCTACGTTCGTCGATCGTGGCCGCCATGGGGCATGGGGCAACCCGCTTGATCACGGTGTCCCCGCTGGGAATCGAACGGCTGCTTGCGCGCATGGGAGTGCATGCACACCGTGCCGGCCCGCCGATCCTGATCGACGGCAAGCCGGTTTTCGCCTGCTGGATAGAGATCGATGAGCAAACATGCACAGCACTCGATATTTCTGTACGACATGACGGACGAAAACCGAATTAAGTTCAACGACGCGGCTGGTAGCACATGGAAAACACAGAAGGCGATTCAATAAAAAAAGCCCATCTCAAGCTCCTGATCATCGACGATTTCGATCTCGTCAGAAATGTTCTGCGCAACATTCTGGATGTGAGGCGCGACAGGAGCACCGAGAGGGAGGAATGCGATGCAGAACAGATCGCTATCGATATACAGTCCAGTCCGGGCGTGGTGCGGCTCGACTGGTACATGCCGAACATGAATCCCGCCGAAACAATGAGCGTGATGAAAAACGTGCTGCCCGAAACTAACCTAATTCACATCACCATTGCGAACGATGAAGCAAAGATCCATATTCCTTGCGATTCGGGCGCGTTGGACTGCATTGCCCTGCCCTTCGATGGAGAAGCTGCGGTGAACGACATCATGAACGAATTCTCGTCGGCACCTAAAAAAAGCGCGGCCATCATTCACATGCCACACTAAACGATACTAGGAGCCTATCGTGAGTATTTTCGCCCCGCTGAGGCGGTCGTATGTACCGCCATGCCTGCTGAACAAAAACGACATTGCCGCTGCTGCATGCATCTTCTGTGCATCCTTACCCCTGGTGGGCGAAGCCAGTGTTGCCAATTTGACCGCCTTCGCGGGCATTGCCTTCGTCTCGGTATGGAACTCGTTGCGGAATCCCGAACCGTACCTGCGTGTCGCTCACGCATCCTCGCCGGCTATTGAAGACGTGCGGCCCAACACATCGCCTGCGCCGCGCGCCAGCGTCGAGGATAGGACGCCGAATGCTGCAGTACCGGAGGCCATGGAGTCGCTGGATGAAGCAGTGGAAAGGGAGCAGCGCATCGCCGTGCTGCAGTCGTCCAGCCGCCATCTGTCGGACTTGTCATCGACGATCCGAGTGCTGACTGCGCAAATGCAACTGGTCGCTGCCAATGCGGCTATCGAGGCTGCGGTAGCTGGTGAAAACGGCAGGGACTTCGGCGTCATTGCAAGAGAAATGCAAAAGCTAGCCGATCAATCGGACAAGGTCGGCACCGGCCTGCGCTCCGCACACGCCCGCATCGATGCTTTCGTTCATGGGGAACGCCTGCTTGCGACGAATTCCGCAAGTAATTAAAAACCATCCGCCGAGCCTGCGGCTCAGGCATCGGCGGCGATCTCCAGCAGGCCACCGTCGCCGGAAATCAGTACCATCCTGACGGCATGGCCGGGGAAGAGCGGCAGAACCGCGCGGCGGTAGCGCTGCAGTTGCTGCTCATAGGCAGCGCGTTCGTTGTCACCCACTCTTCGTTTGTAATCGAGTATCCAGATCTCGCCGCCATTGACCACCATCCGGTCAAAACGCATTAGTCCATCAGGCGTCATCACATCCAGCTCGTTGTAAGCCCGGTCATAACAGCCCGGGCGGAAGAAAGACTCGAGATCGGGATTCGACAGGATATTTCTTGCATACGTCCCCGCTGCTTCGGCAATCGGGATACGGCAATCCAGCCAGCGAGCTATCGTTCCGGCGTCAGGCACATCAACCGGCCATCGCGCGTTCAGGGTAAGCCGCTCGAGAAGCGCATGCAGCGCCACACCTTCGTCGATTTCAACCGACGAGTAATTTGGCTCGTTCACAGCAAGCTGTTCAACCACCGGCGGGTGAAAAAGGGGCAACTCGAACTCGCCCGTATCGGCGCTATCGACTTGCCCCTTCTGTTCGTCCGGCCGGTACTCCGCAGCATGCAAGAGGCGCGCATACCAGCTCCCCTCGATAATTTCTTCGCCCGAATCAGCCTTACCCGAGGCCACTCCGCTGACTATCAACAACTCCTTTGCACGGGTTGCGGCGACATACAGCAGATTCCAGTCTTCCTGCTCCGCCAATTCCTTTTCTTGCGTGAAAAAGCGATCACGCGCCTTTCCGCGTTCAGACTTGTCGGCAAAAGCCGAGAAATGCGTGGGGGCCGCGGCGTCCTGGGGCCATTCGCAGAGGATGCCGAGAGTGTCTGTAGAGGCGTCGCTGTGGTTGGCGTCCAATAGCGCCACCACGCGCGCTTCCAGCCCCTTCGCGCTGTGTACCGTCAGAATCCGCACTGCATCAGCGGAGGCTTCCACATCCGCTTCGTCGGGTGAATCGTTCTGTCCCATTTTCTGCAGACGGGTAAGCTCTTCAATGAACTTCTGAAGACTGGGATAACGGCCCGCATCGAGATTCAGGGCCAGCTCAACGAAAGCATCGATATTGCCGAGCACCTGCGCACGGGAAGAAACCGGCGCCGCTTGCGCATATTTCTTCTGCAGTTCTCCTGTGTGCAGGATGCGGTCGAGCAGGTCATGCACCGGGAGGTGGGCTGCGTCGCGTATCCACGGTGTCAGAAATTCCTGCGCATGCTTCAACGGCGGCGAAGCGTTGCTCATAGCCTGCAGCCTCGTCCACCAGTCAGCGCCTTGGCATTCGGCCAGGCGGATCAGATCGTCGTCACTTGCGCCGAAGACCGGCGACTTCAGCACATGTGCCAACGCGAGGTTGTTGCAGGGGGTGACGAGGAAGGACAGCAGTGCAATCAGGTCAAGTGCTTCCAGCGAGTCGAGCAGCCCGCCGCGCCGATCGGATATCAACGGTATTCCCGCCTCGCGCAGCGCCGATTCATAGAACGCGAGGTGCGTGCGTTTCCTCACCAGCAGCATCACGTCTTTCCAGCATAGAGGCTCCTCCGAATTGGAAAGCTCGCACCGCGCTGCCAGCAGGGCTTTCGCGAGCAGGCGTCCCTCCTCGAGGCGGGAAGTATTCTCATTTTCCTCACACGCAACCGTCAGTGGATCGCGCAGGACAACTTCCGCGGGAGTATCAGTCTTTTCAGAAAAATTAACGGAAATCAGCGGCAGGCGCCATACCTGGCCTGCGTGTGGGGACTCGGTCGTCTGCGGGGAAAAGATGGGGTT
>JAQSWC010000042.1 GCA_029266815.1 Paucimonas sp. | reverse complement strand
CGGTTCAGCAGATTGCGCACGCCGCCAAACCATGTCAGGTCGTATTGACCCAGGCGCTGGGTATAGGCGAGGTTGATGTCCACGCGCGTATAGGCCGGCGTCACGAAACTCTCGAAACTGGCGAGGCGATCCTGCTTCAAGGCATGCACGACAGCAAGGCCGCTGCGCCATGCTTCGCTGCGGTAATTAAGATCGAGCCCGATGCGGGTAGCTGGCTGCAGCGGAAGGCTACCCGCATCAGTCAGCTTGCCGCGCGATGTGTCGGCGAAGAGCCTAATGGCCGGGCCTTCGGTCTCGGGTCTGAACGTAATCTCTGCTTCCGCGCCGCGAATCGTTGCGCCGCCCTGCGACCAGAAGCGCCGGGTGAATTCACCTGCCGGATCTTCCGCGCCCGAATCGTCCACCAGCGTGCCGTCGATCAATCCGTAGATGAAGTTCTTGGCACGGTTTTCAAACAGGTTGGCTTTCCAGCGCACGGCCCCTGTAGTTTTCTGCAGACTGAGTTCCATGTTGCGCGACGTTTCCTTGCGCAGAGCAGCATCCCCGATATCGAAGGTAGCCGTCGATTCATGCGGGCCGTTCGAATACAGCTCTTCGGTGGCCGGCGCGCGCTGCGCCACGGAGCCGGTCAAGCCGAGGCCGTAGCCGGGCACGAAGGTCCACAATCCGCCCAGTGAATACGAGCCAAGCGTGAAGTCCCTGCCGGGCAATCCACTTACTGCATCCGGACGGCGCTTAACGGATTCCCATCTTGCGCCGGTACTCACGCGCAACGGTCCTGTTCCCGTAGCAAACTCACGTTCTTCGACGATGAAGGCTGCCGCGGTGGTCGAGCGAGTCACGGGTACGGTTTCAGGGCCGCTGCCGTCTGCTGCCAGCGCAGAGTAGCGGTTCCGTTCGGTCTGTAGGCCCACGATGCCTTTCCAGCCTGCCATGGGTGCGTGGCCGAGTTCGACACGCGTTTCCGTTGCGCGGTTTTTGAAATCCGTTGCAGGGGTGCCGTCTTCTTCGTTTTCGGTATGTTGGTAGTCGGTGTGCGCCAGCTTGAACTTGAGCGTGTCGAATCCGGCGAAAGGATTCTTGACAAGGCTGCTGAAATCGGTGCGGTTCTGCTTGAGCGTGATGAACGCTTTCTCGTCGGTCGGAATGCCGTAGCGGTCATCCTTGCCGCTTACCGAAAAGCCGATGTGGCCCCAGGTTTCAATATAGGAAGCGCCCAGGCCGGCACTCCTGGTGCGGCTGAATGAAGAAGGCAATGTGCCGGCCGGGGAGAAAAGGTCATCCGCCTGTGCATGGCCGGGAATCCTGTAGTCATCCGCATCGCGGTAGCTGCCGTCCGCATGCAGCCCGATCGGGCCGCTCGCACCGTCAGCCGAGAACGACACGTGTTTTCCCTTGTCCACGCTGCCGTAACGGATCTCGGCGTCGCCGGTGGGGCGAGGCGTCAGAAAGGTTGGGATGCGGTGGTTGACGACGTTGACCAGCCCGCCGATGGCGCCCGAACCGTAGAGGAGCGCGGCGGGGCCGCGCAAGATTTCGATCTGGTGCGCCGTCGCGGCATCGGTGGCGACTTCGTGGTCGTTCGAGAGCGTGGACACGTCGGACACCGACATGCCGTTCTCCAGGATCTTGACCCGCGGCCCTTCCATGCCGCGGATGATGGGGCGCGATGCGCCTGCGCCGAATGCGGAAGCTGAAACGCCGAGTTCATTGGACAAGGTGTCGCCCAGCGAGCCGCCCAGCTTGTCGCGCAGTTCTGCACCCGACACAACCTTAGCCGGCGCAAGAATCTGGCTCTCTTCCGCGGCCTGGAAAGGCGTGGCCGTGACGACGACTTCCTGCATGGTGTCGTTGGGCGAGTGGGCGTGCGCTGCGAAGGAAGCGGCGGAAAGCGCGGCAAACACGGCGCGTGCGGTGAGGGAATACTCAAATTTCATGACTGATATCCGATAGGAATAAGGAATGCTCAAGTCCCGTTTCAGCAAAGCAAAGCAAAGCAAAGCGGAGCGGAGCGGAGCGAGCGGCAGGCCGGGCATGCACCACTCAGGGCGGCGGTGCCGACATGGGCGCTCATGCGAACAAGATTAACGGTGAAGGATCAGTCAGTTGCGCGGCGGCGCGCGGGAAAGGAAGAGGGCGGTGAAGACGCCGATATGAACCGAGCGAAAGAGACGCTGGTTGACGGCTTGCCGTCCGGCCAGCGCCGCTGCCAGGATAATGCCGGTGGCCAGCAGATCGGCTAGCGTGATGGCATCGAAAACTAGACAGGAGTGCGACTTGAGCGCGTCGCTTTCCTGTTCGTCCTGCGACCACTGAAGCGTGCCCGTACCGTTCCAGTTCGCATGTTCGATGCGGTGCAGTTGGCCCGCAAACTGAGCAAACAGCGTCGCCAGCGCCAGCAGAAGGGCGATCAGGGTGCGGTTCGGCAGTTTGAGAAATTGCTGCGGCATGCGGGAACAGGGTGCCAACACTTAATAACGGACGCCATTATAGGCAGAATTCGGCTGTCCGCCCTGGTTCGATTCGGCTTTCCCGTGGGCGGGGCGTTGTGCCCTCATCTGAAATTTCGCCGGCATGGCTAAGCGGTGCCGATTAGTCGGGCGACAGGCACACTCCATTACGGCCAGCCTCATCCTTATCGATACAGCGGGCGCCGGTACTGCAATCGGCGTCACTTGCGCAGTCCTGGCGGCACAACGCGTCCATGGTGCACAGAAAAGGCGAACAGTCGTAGAGCACCGCAGTCTTTCCTTTGGGTTTCTTGACGCGGCTGATTACGCTGCCGTGACATACGCGCGATGCCGGCCAGTGGCGTTTCTGCCATGAGGACAGATCGGCACTTCGCTGGCGCAACTGGCCCGCAAGTCGATGCAACTCCTCCGTTTGAGGAGAACCTCGTTCGGACTGGGACAGCTTAGGTTCGACCGTAGGTTTCCTGAAAGGATTAACCACGCCGGCCGGCGGTGACGCAGCGGACGGCTTCACTGAAGCGTTTCCCGCCTGTTGCGCAAGCGAAAGCGGAGACGACGCCAGCGCAACGCAAATCATCAAAGCCTTCAAGGCAATGAACGCATAACTCATCTTTTCTCCTGCAACAGTGGGCGCACACCTTCCAGCGCTTCCGCTGAGTGTAGGAAGTGCGGGTGTCTTTGTCCATCGCCGGAATTGACGCATGGCCCGGGTTTGCATACACTGGCGCCGCTTTGGTGCCCGCGCGCATGGTCATGCGCGCAGTTAAACGGGAAACACAGGCCGCTCTTCAGTGCCGCGGCAAAAGTGTGCTGCCCCCGCAACGGTAAGCAAGTGTCGATTTCGACGCGCTGTTCTTTAATGCCACTGTGCGCTGCATGGGAAGGCTGGACAGCGAAACTTGCCAGCCCGGATACCGGCCACAGCAGGTGGAAATGCATTTCGGACAGTCCGGCATGCGTTTCTGTTGAGTCCAGCCCACGGGGAAGTCGGCCGGATGAATCTTTCCTAAAAGCCTTATCTCATGAATTCCTTAGTTTTGCGCCGCTGTGCGGCGGCGGCAGCCATTGCTTCCACCTTTCCTCTCGTTTCTCCCGCGCATGCCGTGACCACCGTTGCGACCGAAGAAGTGCTGGTCACTGCTTCGCGCTTCGACAGCGATCCCGCTTTCGCGCCTATCGGCGCCACGGTGATCACCGCTGAGCAGATACGCGCCTCTGGCGCGGGCAACGTCAATGAAGCGATCCGCACGATCGGCGGCGTCTATGGGCGACAGAATCTGGCCGGCAGTTCGGATTTTTCACTCGACCTGCGCGGCTTCGGCAGCTTCAGCGACCAGAACCTGGTGGTGCTGGTGGACGGGGTGCGCCTCTCGGAAAACGAACAGGCGGTGGCGCAACTGTCTTCCATTCCCGTGGATTCGGTGGCGCGCGTCGAAATCGTGCGTGGCGGCAGCAGCGTGCTGTATGGCGAGGGCGCAACCGGCGGCACCATCAACATCATCACGCGCCGGCCCGGCAGCAACCAGTTCCGCGGCAGCGTGTTCGCGGAGGTTGGCTCATTCGCGCACCGCGATGTGCGGGCATCAGTGACGCAGGGTTGGGATCAACTTTCCTTTGATGCTGCGGTCGGCGCGCAGCGCGCAGATAATTACCGCGCCAACAGTGAAACCAGGCAGAAAAATTTCAATGGCGGCGTGCAATGGGCTACGACCGATGCGAGGCTGGGTTTGCGCATCAACGCCGGCAGGCAAGACATGGGATTGCCCGGCGCTCTGACGCTCGCGCAATTTGAAACCGATCCGCACCAGGCCGATACGCCGAGCGATTCCGGGTCGGTCGATACAGATCGCTACACAGTATTCGGTGAACAGCGCTGGGGCGGGCTGGAAGCTGCATTCGAACTCTCGCGTGCCTTCAAGACAGCGAAGGCCACCTACGTCGGCTTTGGTTCCTCGCTTCAGATGGACAGCCGGGTCACGCAATTCTCGCCGCGCCTGCGCCATCTGTCTTCATTCGGCGAGGTCCGCAATGAATTGGTCGGCGGCATCGATCTGCAACGCTGGAGCCGCAATACCGACAGCACCTATTCGCAGGCCAGCGCCTTCCAGAAATCGCGAGGATTCTATCTGCGCGATGAGGTCAGAGTCGGCGCGGCGCGAATCGCGGCCGGCGGGCGCCATGAAAAATTCAGCAAGAATTTCCGCGAACCGATGGCATTCCCCGGCTTTTCGACCGACGCTTATATGCAGACACATTCGCTGAATGCCTGGGAACTGCAGGGGAGCTATACGATATTGCCGTCGGCAACCCTGTTCGCCAAGGCGGGGCGCAGCTACCGTGTCGGCAACGTTGACGACAATGCCTTTACGTTGTCGCCCAACATACCGCTCGAACCGCAGACCTCGCGCGACGCCGAAATCGGCGCCACCTTCGGCAGCGAGCGCAATCAGGCAACGCTGAAGTTTTTCCGTCATCGTTTAAAGAATGAGATCTACTACGATCCGACCTTCTTCGCCAACGTGAATCTTGATCCCACGCGCCGCCAGGGCGTGGAGTTCGACGGAAAGCTGCAGCTCGCGCAATCATTTGCCCTGAATGCCCATGCACAACATGTGTCCGCTTCCTTCACGGACGGTGCGAACCGCGGGCGCGAAGTGACACTGGTACCGAGCAATACTGCTACGCTGCGGCTGAACTGGCTACCGCAGGATGGCCGCTCGGCCGACATCGGCATGCGCTGGGTAGACAAGCAGCGCTACGGCGGCGACTTCGACAATAGCTGCAGCGCACGCATTCCGGCGTTCACCGTGCTCGACGCTCGCTATGCGCAGCGCTTCGGCGATTGGGAATTCGCGCTCACCGGTTCAAACCTGACCGACAAGCAGCACTTCACCAATGCCTATGGCGCTTGCCGCAGCGGCATCTATCCGGATGCGGGAAGACAGGTCAAACTGTCGGTGAGATTCAATTTCTGAGCCGCCCCATGAGCAACGCACTGACCCGATCGACAAGCCATAGCGCCGGAACACGCCGGCGCGGCGCCATGCCGATCGCGATACTGTGCGTTGCCGCCCTGGCGAGCATTGCTGTGTCCTGCCTTGCCGGTTCGGTCGGATTGAATCTTGCCGAATTGCTGGCCGTTGTAGGCGGCACGACGGACGAGGCGGGTTCGGTCACGTCTGAACTGCTTCAGCTTCGCATGAACCGCACCTTGTGCGCATTCAGCGTCGGCGCCATGTTGGCATTGTCCGGCGTGCTGATGCAGGCCATGTTGCGCAATCCGCTGGCCGATCCTTATGTGCTGGGCGTGTCCGGCGGCGCGGCGGTGGGCGCGCTCGCAGCCATGTTGCTTGCCGGGCTGGGCTGGGCGACGGATTTGGCCGCGCTCGGCGGTGCGCTTGCGGTGGCGCTGCTGCTCCTCACACTTGCTTACCGCGACGTGAGAGGAGCCGGCGGCGAGGCGAGTTCTGTCAACCTGCTGCTGACCGGCGTGGTCATCGCTTCGGGCTGCGGCGCGCTGATCACGCTGATGCTCTCGATTGCGCCGGATGAGAGGCTGCGCGGCATGGTGTTCTGGCTGGTCGGCGATCTTGCCGGTGCAGAAGCCCGTGTCTTGCCCTGGCTGTTGCTGGCTGCCGTACTCGTGCTGTCGATGCGCAGCGCGCGTGCCATCAATCTGCTGGCGATGCATGCGGAAGGCGCCGCCGTGCTCGGCGTTGCAGTCGGTCGTATACGCCTCATGCTGTTTCTTTTCTCTGCCTTGCTGACTGCGGCGGCGGTTGCCACCACAGGCAGTATCGGTTTCGTCGGCCTCATCGTGCCGCACGCCTGCCGTTTCCTATTCGGTCCCGATCACCGTTTGCTGATTCCCGTTGCGGCACTGTCCGGCGGCACATTTCTGGTGCTTGCGGATACGTTGTCGCGCGTCGTGCTGGCGCCGCACCAGTTGCCGGTCGGCGCCGTCACGGCACTGATCGGCGTGCCGGTATTCCTGTTCCAGCTTCATCGCGAAAGGAGGCGTTGATGCAGGCAGTGAATCTCACGCTGGAGGCAGGAAGCGGTACCCTGGTGCGTGCGCTCGATTGGCATGTCAGATCGGGTGAGTGCTGGTGCCTCATCGGCCGCAACGGAGCCGGCAAGAGCACCTTGCTGCGCACGGCCGCCGGCTTGCGGCAGGCGGATTCAGGCGAGGTGCAATGGCAGGGCAAAAACATCCGGGATTGGCAGCCGCTGGACCTGGCAGGCATCCGCGCCTATCTGCCGCAGGTGCAGCATGACGCCTTCGGTTACCGCGTCATCGACACCGTGCTTGCCGCGCGCCATCCGTTCAGCGAGTCCGCTTATTGGGATGGCGACGCGGATGTCGAGGCATCGCACAAGGCATTGAACGCGTGCGATGCAATGCATCTGGCAGAGCGCGATGTGCGCACCCTGTCCGGCGGCGAGAGGCGTCGCGTGGCGCTGGCGGCCGTGTTCGCGCAGGATGCGCCATATCTTCTGCTGGACGAGCCCACGCTCGCGCTCGACCTCGCGCATCAGGCGGCAATGATGAAGCTGCTGTCCGATTTGCGGGGCACCGGCAAGTCTATTGTGATGGCCACGCACGACCTGAATTTTGCGCACGGATTCGCCACCCACGCCTTGCTGCTGAACGGCGACGGCCACTGGCACGCGGGCGCAGCGGCCGAGATGCTGCAACCAAAATTGCTTAGCCACTGCCTCGGTTATCCGGTGGAAGCCGTCACTCACGACGGACGCAAGCTGTTCTTCCCGGCTTGCATCAAAAGCTGACTTGCTGAAGCTCCCCTCGGCAACGCTACTCCAGGCAAAGCTGGCGGAGAACGGCAGTGTCTGCTTATTGTTTGCGCGAGAAATATATTTCAATTATTATTGAAATGTTGAAATAAAATCATGCTCTATATTTGGCGCTCATGCTGAAAACCAAGCACGTCATCTCCGCCCTGTCAGCCCTTGCTCAGGAGTCGCGCCTGGCCGTGTTCCGCCTGCTGGTCCAGGCCGGTCCGGAAGGCATGGCGGCATCGGACATCGGCGCCGGTATCGGCATTTCGCCGTCGTCGTTGTCTTTTCATCTCAAGGAAATGGTGCATGCCAATTTGCTGACGTCGCGTCAGGACGGCCGGTACGTTATCTATGCCGCCAACTTCAAAACGATGAATGGCCTCATCGAGTTCCTCACTGCAAACTGTTGCGGCGGCAATCCGTGTACACCGGTTGCCAAGCCAGGCTGCAAGGAAGGAAGCTGCGCATGATGCCCGCTGTGCATGTAATGAGTTTCGATCTCTTTCAGGAAAAATACTTTCATGTCCGATAAAACCTATAACGTCCTTTTTCTCTGCACCGGCAATTCCGCGCGCAGCGTGATGTCCGAAGCGCTGGTCACCATTCTCGGCAAAGGCCGCTTCAAGGGATTCTCCGCAGGCAGCAAGCCAAGCGGCCGCGTCAATCCGTTCGCCATTGAACAGATTAAGGCGTTCGATCCTTCCTACCCGGTCGAGGAGTTCCGCAGCAAGAGCTGGGATGAGTTCGCGCAGCCGGATGCGCCGCACATGGACTTCATCGTGACGGTATGCGACAACGCCGCTGGCGAAACCTGCCCGTATTGGCCGGGACGACCGGCAACCGCGCACTGGGGCTACGAAGATCCGCACGGCGAAACCGAGGAAGAATCGCGCGCGTCCTTCCACAAGGTGTTCAACCAGATCAGGAAACGCATGGAAGCCTTCGTCGCGCTGCCGACCGAAACGATGAGCGAAGACGAGATACGGCAGGCCGCCAAGAAAATCGGGGAAATTCCGGTATGACGCCTGCGCGCCGTTATGTGGCCGAGGGGCTCGGCACGGCCATGCTTTTGGCAGTGGTGGTCGGCTCTGGCATCATGGCCGAGCGACTGGCCGGCGGCAACATCGCCATCGCACTGCTGGCTAATGCGATTGCTACCGGTGCGGGCCTGGTGGCGCTGATCTTGATGTTCGGCACAGTCTCAGGAGCACATTTCAATCCGGCGGTGACCCTGTCGGAAGCCTGGCAGAAGAACATACCCCACTCGGATGTCCTGCCGTACATCGCGGTGCAGATCGCAGGCGCCTTTGCCGGAGTCGCCGCCGCGCACTTGATGTTCGGCGAACCCTTGTTCTCGGCTTCGCAGCATGCGCGCACCGGAGCGCCGCAGTGGTGGAGCGAATTCGTCGCCACCTTCGGACTGATGGCGGTCATCATCGGTTGCGCCCGCAGCCGGCCGGCCATTACGCCGTTCGCGGTGGCGGCTTACATCACGTCTGCCTACTGGTTCACCGCCTCGACCTCGTTCGCCAATCCGGCCGTGACCCTGGCGCGGGCAGCGACGGATACCTTCGCCGGCATCCGCCCCGCTGACGCGCCTGGCTTCATCGTTGCGCAACTGCTTGGGGCAGCGGCTGCCACATTCGTAATGTGCTGGCTGTATCCGGCCGTGCCGAAGAGTGCTACGGTAGGCGGCACGGTGGCGCCCGGCGATTTCGTCGGCAAAGCTGCAGTCGGGGATGACGAAAGACGCGCTTAGTCAGCGACAGCGACACCCGCGTTGTGGGCTTGCTGATCCGCATGGTACGAGCTGCGCACCATGGCGCCCACTGCCGCATGCACGAAACCCATCTTGTAGGCTTCATCCTCGAACATCTTGAAGATGTCGGGATGCACATAGCGGCGCACCGGCAGATGGTCACCTGAAGGCATCAGGTATTGGCCGATGGTCAGCATGTCGACATCATGACTGCGCAAGTCGCG
>JAQSWC010000371.1 GCA_029266815.1 Paucimonas sp. | reverse complement strand
TTCGGCTGATTTCTCCCTTGAAGCGCATTTCTGCGAGTGTCGCCGACGGGCCGGTTATGCGACGCGCTTTGTCGAGCAGATTGTCGAGCGACTGCTGAATGACAATCCTGCCGCTCTTCATGAACGCCACGTCGAGTGCCACGCGTTCGAGGTCCGACATGATATGGGTGGAAAAAATGACCGTGGTTTCACGCTCGATGCCGCGCTCTATCAATTCTCGAAGAAAGTCGCGTCGGCCAGCCGGGTCCAGGCTGGCCACTGGCTCGTCGAGCAGAAGCAGCTCGGGATCGTGCCCGAGTGCACGTATGATCGACAGGCGTTGCTTTTCCCCGCCGGACAGGTTGGCGATACGTTTGTTGCGCGAAAGCGGCTCACACCACCGGTCGAGCAGCGCATTGACCTTGGCGTCGTTCCAGCGTGGATAGAAGGCCTTGAAGTACGCCAGCATCTGAAGCGGCGTCATCCATTCGAACAGGTCGGAGTTCTGAGGCACGTAGCCGATGCGGGCGCGCGTCTCGTCGCTCAGCGCTTCCGGTGAGTCGCCGAAGAGCTTGATGGCGCCGGCGTCTACTTCACGCAATCCCAGCATGCATTCGAGCAGTGTCGACTTGCCGGCGCCGTTACGCCCCAGGAGACCGATCACTTTTCCAGGCGCGGTCTGCCAGCTCAGGTTGTCGAGCACGAGTTGCGATCCGAAGTGTTTGGTCACGCCTTCCAGTACAAATGGCTGGCGTGCATGTGCGGCGGTCTGGTTCATTTGTTCTCTCCCAAAATTTTTTTGAACAGGTTAAGGGCTAGCTCGTGTTCGATTTCGAGCTGGTGGGTTTGCTCGGCGGCCCTTTCCAGGGCGGGGCGCAGTAATTCGATGCGCGCCTGCAGCTTTTGAGGTTTTTCATGCTGGGGCGCGACAAACATGCCCAGTCCGCGGCGCCGTTCCAATATGCCTGCGGCTTCTGCCAAGCTGTAGGCCTTGGAGATCGTCATCGGATTCACCGCCAGGCTCTGTGCTACATCACGCACTGAGGGGAGTTCGTCGCCTGCACTCAACTGGCCGCTGGCCACCATGCGGCGAACCTGGTCGACTATCTGCTTGTAGATCGGTTCTCCGGAGCCGGTGGCAACGGAGAACAGGATCGGGAATTTGTTTGGCATATGCAGCACGTTTTATGTATGTGTATTAATACAATAATACACCGATTCACCCATGTCAACCGGTTTGTATTCACTCAGCTTCGATGCAAAGTTGCGTATACTTCGGTTCCAGCTCCTCGCGATGCGGAGCATGTACCGAGATAGTGAATTTCGAATGAAACCAGGCAGTTACAAGCTCCGCCGCCTTTCCGTAGCACCCATGATGGACTGGACTGATCGCCATTGCCGCGTCTTCCATCGCCATATCACACGCCATACCTGGCTCTATACCGAGATGGTGACCACGGGAGCACTGATCTATGGCGACGTCGCGCGTCATCTCGATTACAGCGATGAGGAGCATCCCGTCGCCTTGCAGCTCGGCGGCAGCGAGCCGGTCGATCTGGCGAAGGCGGCGAAGCTGGGCGAGCAGTGGGGCTACGACGAGATCAACCTGAATTGCGGCTGTCCCTCGGAGCGCGTGCAGAAGGGCGCGTTCGGCGCCTGCCTGATGGCAGAGCCGCAACTGGTGGCGGATTGCGTGAAGGCGATGCGCGATGCGGTCGATATCGATGTCACTGTCAAGCACCGTATCGGCATCGATTCGGTGGAGTCGTATGACTTCGTGCGCGATTTCGTCGGCACGATTGCGGCCGCCGGTTGCAAGACCTTCATTGTGCATGCGCGCAATGCGATCCTGAAAGGCTTGAGCCCCAAGGAGAACCGCGAGGTGCCGCCGCTGAAGTATGACTATGCGTATCGCCTGAAGAAGGATTTTCCCGATATCGAGATCATCATCAACGGCGGCATCAGGACGCTTGCCGAGATAGATGAACACCTGCGCCATCTGGATGGCGTGATGCTGGGGCGCGAGGCATACCATAATCCCTACCTGATGGCGGAATTCGATGCGCGATATTTCGGCGACGAGGCGCCCGTCCGTTCGCGCAGCGAGATACTTGAAGCGATGATTCCTTATGTCCGTAAGGTGCTGGCGGATGCCGCAGGCGGAAAGCCCGGTCCGAAGCTCAACAGCATCACGCGTCACATGCTTGGTCTGATGAACGGCTTGCCCGGCGCACGGATCTTCCGGCAGATGCTGTCCGATCCGGCGAGGCTGGCGGCAGCCGATCCTGAACTTCTGCACGAGGCTTGCGCAGCCATGCCGCGACGCGCAGCCTAGTTCCCGAGCCTGGGAAAAATCCAGGCGATTTCCTTCCATTCGTTCATTGCTGCTTATCTCAGGCAGCACTTTTCTGCTGCCGATGCATCGGCGTGGCATGGAACCTGCTCAACCTTTGCGTTCTATGAGGCCCCGGCCTCATGCAATCTGGCAAGAAGCGGGCGCGTCCGACCGTGCTTTTTGCTGGTCAATCATTCATCAGTATTGTTTACCTTCAGAAGGAGCCGCCTATGAGCATTGAACAGACGTTTCCTCCGCAGCATCAGACTCGCCAACCGGGAATAGAAGCTGATATGGACCCGTTGCCGCAATCGTCCGAACAGGGCTATCGCGCCAGCGGCAAGCTCGAAGGCAAGG
>JAQSWC010000370.1 GCA_029266815.1 Paucimonas sp. | reverse complement strand
ATCGAGGAAACCAACGGCGAAATCGACGGCAGCTTCGAGGGCTTTGAATGCCGCTGGCAGAATGTGCCCAACGTCAATGGTCACAAGATGTCCTTGCTGGTGGTGGCGATGAACCCCGATCCTGAAATCAACCGCGAGACCTACGGCAACGTGCTGAAGCAGATCCGCAATATTTACGGCGACGAAGCGAGCTACCATCCATTGCGTACTGATCTGCTGCAACTCAGTCTCAGCCCGGCGCTTCTGTCGCATGAGTGGCGAGTGCGGTCACTGGGCACCGGCGCCGTTCGCCGCGGCAAGTACCTTCTCGGCATGGTGCTCCAGAACGTCGCCGGGCGATACCTTTTCAAGCGCAAACTGGATACCAAGACGGTGCAGTGGAGCCGCTATCGCAATGACCTCGTCGACAATTCCGACTTCCGCAAATTCGACGGCGTGCTGCGCATGATCATCGACGGCAGCGATGAACAGGCCATGCGGCTTGGAAATTTTCTTGACACAGAGTTCCGCGCCGGGCACCTGGCATACGGTACGCACAAGTCGCAGGAAGCGCTGGTTACCTGCATCGTGTTTTCCTACAACGGCAATCACCTGCATTTTGTCGACGGCAGCGACGGAGGTTATGCACTTGCTGCAAAAGACTTGAAACAACGCGTCGCAGAGGCTAAAACTTTCCTTAAGGGGCGCAGCACAGTACAGGTGACTACATCGGGTGCCTGACTGCATTTTGGGTGGAGAGCATCATGGACCAGTGGAAAATTCCCATATTGATCGTATCGATCGGCTTCAACATCATTCTTTCGCTGGCGCTGATCAATACCGAAAACCAGCGCCATGCGCTGATGACTCGGCAATGCGAAGACCCGCTCTTCGGCGGGCCTGACAAGAAGTGCCTCAAGTTCGTGGAGTCGCGCCCACACTCCTGGCAGCACTGGACCTACGCCCTCACTCACATCCTTGGCTACGATGACGACACGCCCGCTGGCACAGCCGCGAATAAGACAAAATAAAAAAGGCCGGCATGATGCCGGCCTTTTTTATTTGCTGTTACAGAAGGTCATTGCACTTTATCCACTGCATAGGGAAGCCAGCTGGCTCGCGGCGTTGGGCGGCAGTTTCCGCCCTTGCACAGCCAGAACGTGACCTGGTCGTTATAGCCGCTCGTCACGGTAAAGCTTCCCCTTTGCGCGTATCGGGCCACGCATGACGGCGTGGTCGGCGCGCAATCGGCAACCAGAGTCGAGATCGCGGTGCCGTTCTGCACGACGATGCCGTTGACCCGTACCTGCCAGCTGTCGGCCAGCGCATACGCGCCTGCCGCAAATGTCCATACGTTACCTGCCAATCCTGGTGTTTCGCCCTGCGTCCACCATTTGGCGCTGTAGATGTAAGCGTTGTAGCTCACGCGGCTGGAAGCCGAGTATCCAACCGTCGCTGACCATGCAGGAGGATTGCCGTAGGCATCAGGCAGTTCTTCCCAGACAGCGACAGAACCTGGAACCTCGCCCTGTGTCCACCAGCGGGCCTTGTAATTCTTGCTGTTATAGGAAGCGCGGTCATTTGCGTAATACACCTTGCTTGCGCTCCAGGCGGGATCCAGTACCGGGGTGGAAGACGTGCCGCCAAGGTACTTGACGACGTCGGCGTCGCTCATCGAGTTGTAAACGAAAGGCCATACCGTATACGGGCAAGGCTGCACTTTCGTGTCGTAGTGCGTGCTGGGCTTCACGAGCGGAAACTTGGCTTCCTCCGCCGTGGTGGGATTAAGAATCCTGGCGGGCCATGGCGTGCAGGCATGGGCGGCCTGAAATACAGATGAAAACGCCAGTAAGCCGGCAACCGCCAGCATCCGTTTTAATCGGGTCATCGAATATCTCCTCAATTTTTATTAATGGTGGCTCAAGGCCGCCGGCATTATTGGGAGAGGACCGACTTTCTGTCAACGCGCTTTATCTGACCCGGCGTCCGGGCTTGAGGACGCGCAATGGCCATGTCGCTTAGTCGTAGAGGCGAAGCGCCTGCAAGACGCCTCGCCTGTTGTCGGGAACATCGCTCACGCGAAGTCATCCTTGCGATGCAAACCGTCCTTCCTGGAAATCCCGCACTGCTTCGAAGATCTGCCCCTGCGTGTTCATCACGAACGGGCCATATTGCGCAATCGGCTCGTTCAGCGGGCGGCCTGCAATCAGCAACACCTTTGCTCCTTCACCGGCCTTGATGATCACGCCATCGCTCCCCTTATCGTTTTTCAGGATTGCCATGCGCTGAGTATCAATCTGAAGGCCATTCACTTCTGCCGACCCGCGATACACATAGACAAAGGCATTGTGCGAAGCCGGCAATGCCTGCTCAAAACGGGTGGCGGCATTGAAATGCAGATCAAGATACAAAGGCTCGGTCGTCTCCCGCTTCATCGCACCTTCCACGCCATGGCTGGCGCCGGCAATTACACGCACGCGCACGCCCTCGGGTGTCGTGAATTCCGGAATGCCGTCGCTCTGGATATCGCGATACCACGGAGCGCGCATCTTGTCGTGCGACGGCAAGTTCAGCCAGAGCTGGAAACCTTCCATCACGCCTGCTTCCTGCTCGGGCAGTTCGGAATGGATGATGCCGCGTCCCGCCGTCATCCATTGCACGCCGCCGTTCTGCAGCAAGCCTTCATTGCCGGCGCTGTCGCGATGGCGCATGCGCCCGGCAATCATGTAAGTTACCGTCTCGAAGCCGCGATGCGGATGGTTCGGGAAGCCGGCGATGTAATCGTCGGGATCATCGCTGCCGAAGGCATCCAGCATGAGGAAGGGATCGAGCCTGCGTTGTAGCGGCTGTGTCAGTACCCGCGTGAGCTTCACGCCGGCGCCGTCGGAAGTCGGCACGCCGGTGATCAGCTGTTCTACCTCGCGCGGGTTCGTGACGGTTTCCCGGATCAGGTTGGAAGCAGTAGTGTCAGTCATGATCTTTCCTTTAGCTTGTAGAGGCCATTCTTATGCAAGAACGGCTTCTTCGATCTGCGCGTGGGCGGAAGCCAATGCCTTCTGCTCCGCCTCTGGCCCCATCGCCAGTCCTTCCGCATAAAAGAACTGCACGTCGGTCATGCCGAGGAAGGCGAACACGGTTTTCAGGTAAGGCACTTGCGTATCAGCCGGCGTGTCGCGATACATGCCACCCCGTGCCAGTGTGACATAAACCTTTTTGCCTTTCAGGAGGCCTTCAGGGCCGCTCTCGGTATAGCGGAAAGTGACCCGGGCACGCGAAATCGCATCGATCCAGTTCTTCAGTTGCGCCGATACGCCGAAGTTGTACATTGGCACGCCCAGCACCACTACGTCGGCTGCCTGGATCTCGGCGATCAACGCATCGTCGAGGGCCACGCGGGCAGCCTGCGCAGGCGTACGCTGCTCGGGCGCAGTGAACAGGGCCTGCAGCGCTTCTTCGTCCAGCACCGGATGCGGCGTCTTTGCCAGATCGCGCACGGTGACTTGCGCATCGGCATGCGCGGTGGCCAGACGCTCGACCAGCTCATTGGCAAGACGGGTGGAATGCGAACCTTCGACGCGGGCACTGGAATTGATTTGCAGGATGTTCATTTGGGTCTCCTTGTTTATTCGTTGACGATGAAGCCATTCTAGTTATCCCAAATTCAACCCGGAAGATGCGTTTTTGGATAACATTGTTCCATTAACGGGACAATGAGGAAGTCATGGCACTCGAACCGAACGATCTCTGGCTCTTTGCACGCGTAGTTGATGAAGGCAGCTTCAGCCGCGCCGCCGAGCGTACCGGCCTACCGAAGTCCACGATTTCGCGCCGTGTGGCGGCGCTCGAAGGCCAGCTTGGCGAGCGCCTGCTGCTGCGCACCACTCGCAAGCTCACCGTCACCGACTTCGGCCATGGCGTTCTCGAACACGCGCGGCAACTGGTGGCCGAGGTGGAAGCGGCGCAGTCGCTCGCGCATCACCGGCAGGCCAGGCCCAGCGGCCGGTTGCGCGTCTCGATGCCGGG